>CALBKQ010000140.1 GCA_937895645.1 uncultured Clostridia bacterium | reverse complement strand
CCTGTTAAGGCTGCAGTTCTTCCTCTTTCGAAGAAATTGGGTGACAAAGCAGACGAAATCTACGAAATGCTTTCAAAATATTTCAATGTAGAATATGACGATGCAGGTTCAATCGGTAAACGTTACCGCAGACAAGACGAAATTGGTACACCATTCTGCATTACAGTTGACTTCCAGACAGTTGGTGACGAAACTACTGAAGCAGATAACTGCGTAACAGTTCGTGACCGTGACACTATGGAACAGGTAAGAATGCCAATCGACGAGCTTGTCGAATACATCAATAAAAAATTGGAGTTCTGATATGAAAAAACTTCTGCTTATTATCAACCCTATTGCAGGTAAAAAACGTGGTATTGACTATCTTCCCGAAATTGTTAAAAGATTTGAAGATGTAGGATATGTTATTGAAACAAGATATACTGAAATCGACAAAAACGCAACTGTTATAACTCTCAACTACGGTGAAAACAAAGATTTAATTGTGTGCTGTGGTGGTGATGGTACTCTTAAAGAGACAATATGTGGTGTTGTGACGCTAGAAAGCAATGCTAAAATCGGTTATATTCCTATGGGCACAACAAACGATTTTGCACATTCTTTGCATATCCCTACAAATCCACTTGAAGCAGTTGATACAATTATCAACGGTAAAGAAATAAAGGTTGATATAGGCGACTTTAACGGTGACGAACAGTTTATTTATGTTTCTTGTTTCGGTAATTTCTGTGATGTTTCATACAAGGCAAAACAGAAACTCAAGAATAAAATCGGTAGGGGAGCATACTATTGGGAAACCGCTAAAGAAGTTCACAAGATTCGTGGTTTTAAGGCGAAAATTGAGTGTGAAGACGGTGAAATTATAGAGGGTAAATTCTTCTATGGAGGTGTTTCAAACTCATACTCTGTTGCAGGATTTCCTGTGCTTACAAAAGCAGGGGTAGAATTTGATGACGGACTTCACGAATTGGCACTTATAAAAATGCCAAAAAATCCTGGGGACCTTGTTACAATCCTTCGTGATATGTTTGTTACCAAAGATGTTCTTCATAATGAAAATCTTGTAGTGAGACATGGCAAAAACTTCAAATTCTGGTTTGAGAAACCAGTTAACTGGACTCTAGACGGCGAAAACGGTGGCGACCATGATTTTGTTGAGGTCAAAACTTTAGAAAATGCCGTTACAATACTTGTTGAAAAAGTATAAATAAACAATTAAACGGTAAGCACAGTTATTAGCTTACCGTTTATGTATATTAGCGAGATGATAAAATGGGTGAAAAATTTAAGAAAGCAATAGGTGTTGAGGGTACATTCAAAGATACAGTACTGCCTATGATATATTACTGCTTTACCAATATTTTTATTGGTGGTGGCGGTTACATAATCAGTATGTATTTCAGTATATTTTTAACGCGTGTAGTAGGACTTGATATTCGTTATGCAGGTTTTATTACTATGATTGCAGTTGTGTGGGATGGTATTAACGACCCTATAATGGGCATTATTACTGACCGTACCCGTTCAAAATATGGTAGACACAGAGCATACTTAAAATGGGGTATTCCTTTTGTGTTTGTTTCATACATAATGTTATGGAATTCCTTTGGACTTGATGGCGAAAAGCATCCATATTCCACTATGGCATATTTTATATTTGCTTATGTGCTTTATAAAACAGCATACACTATTATTGCTGTGCCACATACTGCTATGCTTCCTGAACTTGCACCTGAATACAACAAGCGTACTCAATATACATCCGTAAGTTATATTTTTAACTCTTGCGGTATGATTCCGTCATATATCATTTTGCTTATTTTACTTTCAGTATTTGGATTTTCTGACGGACTTAACAGAGATGCAAAAATGCCATTTTTTATTGCAGGTATAATTCTTGCAACAATGTATAGTATTTCAATTTACGGTACATTCAAACTTGTTAAAGAGCCAAGTTCGTTAGATATGAAAAACGAACCTCTTGATTTGGTCTCAGCGCTTAAAGAATATGTGCTTGTATTCAAAAGCAAATCTTTCAGACAGTATTTCGGCATTAGTTTCTTTTGGGAAACTGCAAGAAGTTTCTACTCTACAACATACATTTATTATGTAACTTTCCTTGCAAATCAGTATAAATATTACCCTATTTTTAATACTTTTGCTGGAATTTTTGAGTCAGCAGCGTTCCCACTTAACTATGCTCTTACTATGAAACATGGTAAGAAAAAATGCGGTACAATCGTAACCCCGTTTATGATTTTAGGTCTGTCAGTTGCACTTGTGGTACAAGCAAGTCAACCTGACACACCAAAATCAACATTTATGCTTATTCTTATGATTGTTGGAACAATTCTTTACCCATTCGGTATGAGTGGTATAGGTTTTGTTTGCAATAATGTATTCCCTGATTTGACTGATGTGGATGAATTGATTACAGGCCGTCGTCGAGAAGGTGTTGTTTCAACTTGTAACACAATGGTTAAACAGGTTACAGGTGGTATCAATACATTTATAGTTACTCTTATTCTTGGCGGATTTGGTCTTGATACAAATAGTGAGGCAACTGAATTTGTAGAGCAACCTGACTCTGCAATATTCGGTATTAGACTTTGCGTTGCCATTATTCCAATGATTTGTGCACTTGTATCTTACATACTTTTAAGAAACTTTAAGATGACAAAAGACGACCACACAATGATTCGTGCTGCTATTGCTACAAAGCACAAATATGGTAGTGTGACTCTTAGCCCTTACGAAAAAGAGCGTTGCGAAATTCTAGCAGGTCATAAATTAGAAAATACTTGGTTAGGTCGCAATAACGACGAAACTCAAGGCCATACACTTGTAAGAAATGAGAATGGTGAGTATATAATTCTTATAGAAAAAGAATTAGAAAAACAAGCGTTAATGGCTAATGCATAACGGGGGAGAAAACTATGAGTAAAATTGATATAACTAAAACTGCACCAACAGTGAAAAGAAGTGTATTGTTTGACATTTTCTTTTATATTGTTCAATGGACTTGGGGATTTTCAGTAAATATTGTAGGCGGTATTGCATATTTTATCTGCACTAAAATACTGGGCTATAAGCACCAGAAATTCGGCTATGCAAATATCGTTTATATGCCTTGGAATCAAGGCGGTCTTTCAATGGGTACATTCATTTTTATGAGAGCAGACCACCCCAATAAAGAATGGACTTATAATACAAGAATTCACGAATATGGTCACACTTGGCAATGTTTATTGTTAGGTCCGCTTTATTACCCTATTGTTGCAATTCCATCAGTGATTTGGTGCAACTGTTTCGCAAAATATCGTGAAAAGAATAATGTTTCATACTATAAACTTTATTGTGAAAGTTGGGCAAATAGCTGGGGCGAAAAATTTTCAAAAATGAAAAGAGTATAAAATTAAGGGACTCACAACGAGTCCCTTTAATATTTACTTATATGTTTTTACACTTGAAATCTATCCAAGCAGAGTCCTTTGATAATTTGCCACCGTCTTTGAATGTGTTAAGAGCCTTGCTGTCATTTTTAAGCCAACCATCAAACCAATCTATAATGTAACCTGAATACTTTTCTGGGTTTGTACTGCAAGTTGTGTGAATACCACCATTAAGTGACGCATAAACAGTAGGACCTTTTGCAATTTCGTATGCTGGCTCAATCCATTGTGATGGAGAAACAATCATATCATTTGTGCCTGCAAAAAAGAGTGTAGGTTTGTTAAGACCTTCAACTTCGTAATCAAAGTTACTGCCTGCGATTGAAACAACGCAGTCAATTCGCGAATCGGCAACTGCTGCATTTACAGATGAGCGTCCACCTTGTGAATGACCAATAACGCCAATTTTATTTGTATCAATCTTGTTATAGAAAATATCGTTTTTATCATTATTTTTACTTAAAATAAAATCAATAGAAGCAATTTGTGCAGTACCGTCAGCAGACATTGACTCGTCACATGCAACTACTATGTAACCACCTTTTGCAATTTCAATAAGCAACTTATCATAAAAACCTGAGGTAACCATTGTACCGTTTGCCCATGCAATTACAGGGTAAGGCTTTGAAACAACGTCTATGTTGTCAGGGTAATAAACAGTCTGTGTTGCAGATGATGTTTCATAATCTTTTGCTTTAATTGATTTTATACCTGTATCAACAGGCTTTTTAGTTGTTGTTTCAGGCTTCTTTGTAGTAGTTTCTGCCTTTTTGGTTGTAGTTTCAGGTTGAGTAGTTGTAGTAGTTGTTGTGCCGTCATCAAATGGGTTGTCAAAAATATTGCCCTCAGTAGTTGATGGCTCGTCAGAGTTAACAGGCTCGTTCTTTCCACAACCAACTGAAAAAATAAGTAAAACAAAGCACAAGAATGATGCAATAAATCTTTTCATATCAAACACTTCCTATTTACAATATTAGGGCGGGGCATTTACCCCGCCTTAAATCTTTTATTAAAGTTTTGAATATCCGTGACAGTTTATAAGAGCGTCAAGTTTTTTACCCTCTTTACAAAGTGGACATTCGTGTGATGGTACGCTGAAATAATCAGGTAAATCTTTAGGGTTAAATACTGAATTTACTTCATATCCCTCACAAGTTTCGCTTGTAGCGAAGATTGATGCAACGCCTACAACATCACCGCCATAGTATTTAATTGCTTCAATAGCAGATTTTGCAGTGTTACCAGATGCTACAGAAACTGCAGTAACAAGTACGTGCTTACCTTTAATTGTGTTAACAAGATTATCTCTGAAAATAATTTGTGAACCATTAACAATTTCAGGGGTAACAACATAAATTGTCTGGTGAGCGTTAATGTTGATGTAGTCATGTTTTGTAAGTTCGTCAGCAATACAAGTGCTTATAACTTCAGTACCGTCAAGGCAAAGAATAGTATCAACAATCTTATTACTGTATCTGTGATTTTTGCAAAGTTCGTGAGCAATAGCTTTTGCCTCAGAAAGACGGGATTTCTGTGCAGCAACATCAATGTAGTAATTGCTGTGAGAACTGTTTGTTGCAAAGTGACCTCTTGCAACACGAAGGAACAAATTGTTTTGATTTGTTTTGATTTTTGAAATGCTTGTTGTTGGCATAAAAATCCCCCTTGAAATTATTACTTTTTTATGTTATTCATTGTAACCTAAAATCACAAGAAATTCAAGAAAAAGTTACAAAAAAAATAAAAAAATATATATTTTTTTGTACTCTTTGTACTTATTTTACATATTTTTACACTGCTTACCCGTATGGTCAATGTAAAAATCGTCTTTATATATTAAATCTTCAACTGAAACGAAAGAATAGCCTTGTGATGATAACTTAGTAAGAATTTTGTCAAGGGCAGGGGCAGTATTATCTACTCCGTTATGAAAAAGTAAAATCGAACCATTAGTTGTTCCCTTTATAACCCTGTTTACAATTTCATCTGTAGAAATTTTGGTGTAGTCAAGGCTATCACAATTCCATTGAACCATTGTCATATTCAGTTCTTTGCACACGTCTAAACTCTGGTCGGTATAATCGCCTGATGGGGCACGGACAAGTGTTACAGGTGTGCCTGTAATACTTTCAAGTTTTTTATTGCAGTTTACAATTTCTTCTTTTATTTCGTTATATGAGCATTTTGAAAAAGCTTTATGAGTGTCAGAATGGTTAGCTATAGTATGACCTGCGTCGTGAAACGCTTTTACACTTTCCGGAAACTTCTCTGCCCAATCCCCGACAATAAAAAATGTTGCCTTTGCATTATGCTTTTTTAGAATTTGTATGATTTCGTTAGTATCCTGATTAGTCCACGCAGCGTCAAAGGTTATTGCAATCTTTTTTTCGTCAGTATTAACGCAGTATATGGGTAGTTTTCGTTTTGATGATGAAACGGAAATATTTTCATTTAAGAACAATCCTATAATTACAGTAATTGCAAAGATTATACATAAAAAACCAATAAATCTGCGTTTTGAAACAGTCCACATAAACATAAAAATCCCTCCTGTAAAATATACGGGAGGGAATAATATTTATGTATTGATTTTATGGTTATTTGCGAAGAGATGCGATTTCGTTTTCAATAAACTCTTCCATTGATGGTTGTTCATTAAGTTGCTTTTTAAGACCTTTACCAACAACAAGGTTAAGTACAAAGTTTACTGCGAAAAGAACGCAACCAACAATGAAACCTATACCAAGACTACATTCAGTAACAATACCACCGCCAAGTGCAGTACAAGCAGATGTGAACTGTGCAAAGAATACAGCAGCTACTGCCCAAGAGATTGTGCTGATAAGGTTGAGTGCTACATTAAGTCTGTAACGCATTTTTATACCTGAAATCAAAAGCACAAAGAAGTTAGAAACACCGCATACAACTGCAACAAGTAAGAGTACACAAGCAATTACAACCTTAAGTGTTGCGTCACCAAGTACTTCACCGCCAATAAGTTTTAACACGCTTCCAATATCAACTTTAAGAAGATAGTTAAGCACAAATGTTAAGAATGAAACTGACTCGGTGCTTTCACGGAATGGAAGTGAAAGTGTAAAGTTATAAAGTGGAAGTACAAGTGCTATAAGTGGAGCAAATGTCATTGCAAGACGGACAATGCGAAGTTTTGAACCTGCAACAGCACTTTTGAAGTTTGCTGTTTTATAGTGCATTTTTGCAAAAGCTTTTTCTGCAAAGTCAGCATCATCGTTAAGTCTTTTCTCCCACTGATAGTTAGGAATATTTGTTCCACACTCAGGGCATTCTGCTTTGAAATTCCAGAGTTTAAGTGTGTGTCCACACTGAGGACATTTAGCAGCCATAAAATCAACTCTTTCTTTATTAAAGATTAAAAAATATTATACTATATTTATTTCTTTTTTGCAAGTCTAATAACATTCCATGAAAGTGGTTTAAGATTAACAGTAAGGTTTTTTCCATCAAAGTCAGGATTTTCTGCCTTGAATGGCTTAACAGGAGTAGCTATTGCGCTGTTTTCAGCCTTAATATCAAAACCACTCATTTCAATGTGTTCAAGTACCTGTAAGTTTTCGAAATCAAGAAGTGAAACATCGAAAAGTACGTCTTCTTCCATATTTCTGTTTACTGCAAAGATTGTAAGATTTTCTTTATCTTCACTGATAGTGGCGATACTTTCAATGTCAGGGACATCTGTAAATTCTTTTGTGTCGTGTTTAGGGGAAATCACGCGGGACTCAAGTGTGTAGCCACGACCGTAGTTTGACAAGTGCATAAATGGGTAGAAAATAGTCTGTTCCCAACAAGCACCACCGTTTTCGGTCATAATTGGTGCAATGACATTTACAAGTTGTGCAAGACAACCGATTTTAACACGGTCTGCGTGTTTTAACAGAGTCATAAGCATAAGCGCTACTAAAAGTGCATCTTCAAAATTGTAAATGTCTTCAAGCTGATGAGGGGCTGTGCTCCATTTGTCAACATGAACACCGTTTGAGTGATACCAAACATTCCATTCGTCAAATGAAAGGTTAACAGTATGCTTTGAGCGTTTTTTTGCTTTTATATAGTCACAAATGCAAACAACCGAACTGATAAATTCGTCCATTTTCATACTTTTTGCAAGGAATGATGGTGTATCATTTGCACGATTATCAAAATAAATGTGAAGTGAAAGATAGTCAACTTTATCATAAGCCAAGTCGAGAGTTGTAGCCTCCCAATCACCAAAAGTTGCCATATCACGAGATGCACTGCCACAAAGTACAGTTTCAATGGAATTGTCAGTCCATTTCATTATCTTTGATGCTTCAGCAGCTGTTCTACCATATTCATAAGCTGTTTTGTGACCAATCTGCCAGTCACCGTCCATTTCATTACCAAGACACCAGAGTTTAATGTTGTGGGGGTCTTCGTAACCGTGTGAACGACGAAGGTCACTCCAGTAACTACCTGATTTGTGGTTGCAGTATTCAACGAGATTTCTTGCTTCTTCAGGACCACGAAGACCAAGGTTTACTGCCATCATAGGTTGAGAGTTTGCTTTTTTACACCACTTTGCGAACTCGTTTGTACCAAAAAGATTAGGCTCTGTAACGCCCCATGCAAGTTCCAATTTTTTAGGACGAAGTTCTTTAGGACCAACACCGTCTTCCCAAATGTAGCCTGAAACAAAGTTGCCACCTGGGTAACGTACAACAGGCACATTGAGTTTTTTAACCTTTTCAATAACATCAGTTCTAAAACCATCTTCGTCAGCAGTAGGGTGGTCAGGCTCATAAATGCCTCCATATACCGCACGACCTAAATGCTCAATAAAAGAGCCATAAATTCTTTCGTCAATTTTTGCACTTGTAAATTCAGATACAAGTGACATTTTTGCCTTTTTCATATATAAACCACCTTATTGTTGTGCTTTGGTTGTTGTTTCTTCAGGAATCTCTTGCTTTTCTGAAAGGAATGAACAGAACAATTCACGGTTTTCTTCCAAATCCATAACAAGACAAGAGCCAACGCCTGTAATAGTTTTACTTGACCATGTTTTGTTAGCAGGAATCTGATGCTGAACAATAGGGTATGACCAAGCCTTATCCATTACTGCATCAATACCGATTTCCATAATCCTGTCAGAAGTCAAATTTGTCTTTACAAGTGGTATTACTGTTTCAGCAAGGTCTAAAAGTTCAGGAATTTCTTTTGTAAGTGCCTTTTCAACGATTGCAGAAATAACTTTACGCTGACGCTTTGTGCGCATAAAGTCAGAGTCAAGATAACGGATTCTTGAGTACCATAATGCTTGTTGGCCATTAAGAAGTACATCTTCACCGGCTTCAATTCTTACAGGTACACCAACTTTACCTGAATGGTATGTATAATAGCTTTCTTTTTCAGTAACATCAACATTGATGCCACCAAGCTCGTCAACGATAGTTGTGAAAATTTCAAAGTCAACAAGTGCATAATATGGAATTTCAACACCAAAGTTAAGTTCAAGAGTGTCAACAAGCATCTGTATTCCGCCTCTGAAATATGCAGAATTAAGCTTTGACCATCTGTCTCTGCCTGCAATTTCAACATAGGAGTCACGAAGGAAAGATGTAAGTTTAATCTGACCGTTTTTGTTGTCAAGAGTAACAAGCATCATAGTATCAGAGCGTGAATCTGTATCGCCTTCACGGGCGTCAACACCTACAAGCAAAATGTTAATCTGGTCAGAGTCAGAATAAAGTTTGTCACTTGAAATATAAAGATTTTCTTCTAATGGTTCGTCTGTATTAAATGATGACAACAACTTGTCCACAGTATTGTAACCGTAAAATCCTACACAGGAAACGCCTATAAGAATAAGGCATAAAAGTAAAAGAAAAGTTGTTCTTATAGGGTGGCTTTTTTTCTTGTGATTATCTGTGTCAGATGAAATATCACCGTAAACATCACTGATGTCGTCATACTGGATTTCCTGACGACGACGATTCTGCACAGCGCTGTTGTATTTTACTGAAAAATCACCATCATAATATTCATCATATTCTTCAGGTACTTTTTTTGCAGGATTACCTGAAAAAGATGAAACATCTTCGTAAAAATCTTCGTCAGCAGAGTTACTGAAGACATCTTCGAATTCGTCATTTTTTGAGGAATTGCTGTAAATATCTTCAAAGTCATTATTGTTAAAACGATTGTCAGCCAAAACTAACACTCCTTAATAGTATATATTATCTATTTTATTCTACAACAAACCCGTAAAAATCACAATGCTTTTTTCAAAAAAATACAAGGTAAATAAAGAAATTTTTGTCATATACTTGAAACATTACAAGAAAATATGTATAATGGTAAACAGTTTTAGAGGAATCTGCTTGTTCAGATTCAATTTTCGGGAGTAGATACATATGTTAGGTAAATATGTAAGGGTTCGTGTTACGAAACCTATGCACTCCTTTGACAGTGAAAATGGTATTCCTTATCAACTGAATTTTGGTACTGTTGAGAGCGGTCTGGATTCTCGTTCTCCCGTCAAGGGTGCATATATTATGGGCGTTACACATAGGGTAAGAGTGTTTGAAGGTCGTGTAATCGCTGTTGTAAAAAGAAAAAATATGGGTGGAATAATCCTTGTTGTTGCACCTAAAAGTAAACGCTATATTGTTCATCAGATTGAAGACGCAATAGAGTTTGCTGAAAAGCAGGGAACTTATGATATAAGTTGTCTTTATGAGTGTTCTTGTGGTGCGATTGTGTATAGAATTATTAACGGTGAAACAAGGTTTTTGCTTATCAAAAATAAACGTAGTCTTAATTGGGGATTCCCTAAAGGGCATATGGAACGCGGTGAAGGAGAACACGAAACTGCATATCGTGAAATTCTTGAAGAAACCGGTATAAGAGCAAGATTTTTACCTGATTTCAGATTTAAGTCTGAATATTCAATTCAGGGTAGAATTGAGAAAAAGGTTATAATCTTTCTTGCAACTACTGATGATACTAGTACAATTATTCAGCGTGAAGAAATTGAGGAATATTTGTGGCTTAAATATGATAAGGCTATGAATTCTCTTAAATTCCCCAATGATAAATATTTGCTTACAAAAGCAAAAGAATATCTTGAAAGGGTAGGGGTGACAAATGGTTGAAACAATAGTTAATGAATTAACCGTGTTTTTTCAAGATAAAATTCCTGAAGAATTAATTGCCTTTGTGATTTCTCTTTGCCCTGTGCTTGAATGTCGTGGTGGTATGATTGCTGCACGACTTATGGAAATTCCCTTTCTTAAAGCATTTCTTATTTGTTATTTAGGTAATATGATTCCAATTCCCTTTATAATTCTTTTTATCAGAAAGATTTTTGATTTTTTGCGTCGTTTTAGGTTCTTTTCCAAAATAGTTGGAAAACTTGAGGCAAAAACAGAAAAGAATAAAGAAAAAGTGCTTAAATATGAGGCTTGGGGTTTGCTTTTGTTTGTTGCAATTCCATTGCCCGGCACAGGTGGATGGACAGGTGCATTGATGGCGGCACTTCTTGATATAAGAATGAAAAAATCGTTGCCTATTATAGCTCTTGGCGTATTGATTGCAGGGTTTATAATGTCAGCACTCACTTATGGAATTTTCCAAATGTAAAGTAAAAATTGAACATCTAAAAATAACCGCCCTACAGAGTAGTCTGTAAGGCGGTTTTGTTATTATGATATTACTTAATCGTTTGCTTTTTCTTTTTTCATTTTCTTGATAAGTGCAATCATTGGTATAAAAATAAACACTGCAACAACTGCCCCATAAAGGAAGATTGCTTTTGTAGGAAGTACATCTTCAGCACCTGATGTGTTCTTTGTTGCGATATTACCAAGAGTAGGACCAACGACCATTGGAATAAGCACTGCGAACATCATTCTGATACCTTGGAATAAACCAACATTGTCTTGTGGTGTGTAGTCACGTATTGATGCGCCAAGTTGAATTGTAAGAACAAGGTAGCCAATAAGTACTGGTGCAATACCCACAATAATTGTCATAATGTGGGTTGATGTTGAAAGTATGAAAAGTCCCACAACAAGAAGCACTGAGCTTGTAAGGAAAGTAACTGGCTTGTTATTAACAGCAACTTTCATAAGAATTACAATACCTGCAATAATTGTTGCAACTGAAATAACTGCAGGAACAATTACTCCTGCTGAAAGAAGATTAATATCTGCATTTGCAGGAAGAACTACTGAGCCCAAGTAAATTATTAGATATGGGAAGAATACCTGGAATGCACAGTTGAAAATACAAAAAGCAGAAAAAATTAAGTAAAGTATACTGTTCTTTTTAATAACGCTTGGACGGAAACCATAGAAAAGGTCTGCCCAATAACTTGTGTTTGATTTTGTTGCATTTTCAAACTTTTTAGGGTTGTCAATAAGGAATACACCTGCAACACCGACAATAGCAACAAAAGCACCCATACCAATAAAGAATACGCTGTATGAGATTGTTCCACTTTGAGCAAGTGAGCCGACAACCATAATTACAGCCATGGCAAGAAAGCCCATAAATGTAGATGCGGTTTCAACTTTTGGACGGGATTCAGGTGTTGTAACGTCAGTAACCCATGCGTTGAATGCAGAGTCGTTACTTGTTGAACCCATAAATGTCATAACCATATCCATAACAATAACAATCCAAGCAGTTACAGTTATGATTTGTGCAGGGTCAGTAAGTCCGAAAAGGTTTGCAACATTCTCTTTTGTGATAAAGCCAAAAAGAGCGGTAACAATACCCCATGCAATATAACCAAAAGAAATGAATGCTTTACGGTTTTTAAGTTTTTCACTGAGAGTACCCATAATGAATGTTGTTACAACTGCAGTAATTGCAGAAAGTGTAACCATAATGTTTACTGCATCAGTAAGTGTAAGAGATGCACCTAAAATGCCCTCATTATAAACACAGTCATTTAAGAATGTGTTAAAGTACATATTTTCAACGTTCCAGGCAAGTAAACCCATAAACATAAAGAGGAGAATACCAGTCCAGACACGCTTTGAAAGCTTTCCGTTGTTCATTTTATTTACCCCTTATTTGAAATAGTAAACTCTGCACTCATAAGGACGAGTTACAAAAGAGTTGTTTGTAAGTGGAGTGAGTTTGTAGTTTGCAAGTACAAGTTCACCCTTTGACAAGTCAATGCCTGCTGGTGCTTCAAAGTTTACACTCTTTTCGGAGAATGAGCAAACCACAAGGATTTTTTCACCGTCAAGATTTCTCTCATAAACATAAAGCTTATCGCTGTTCTTGTAGTGCTCTTTGTAATCACCATAAATTGCAACTTCGTGTTCTTTACGGAATTTAAGAAGTTTACGGTAGTAATTAAGGATTGAGTTTTCGTCAGCTTCAGCCTGTGCTACGTTGATTTCTTTGTAGTTTTCGTTAAGATTAAACCAAGGCTCAACTGTTGAGAAACCGGCATATTCACTATCGTCCCATTGAACAGGAGTTCTTGAGTTTTCGCGTGAACCTGCATTAGCCATCTTTAAGAACTTTTCACCCTTGATACCAAGTTTTGCAAAAGTCTTTTCATTGTTGAATGTCATCATATCTTTGAACTCGTTAATTGACTTGAGTTCGATATTTGTCATACCAATTTCCTGGCCCTGATAAATGAAAGGAGTACCTTTCTGAAGATAACACATTGTTGCAAGCATTTTTGCACTTTCAACTCTGTATTTAAGTGAGCCATAACGGTCAACAATTCGTGGATGGTCGTGATTTTCAAGATAAAGTGTGTGCCAACCCTTACCGTTCATAGCGTCATACCATTTCTGGTAGCACTTTTTCATTTTCTTAAGGCTGAACGGAGTCTTAATCCAGTCAGTCATAAAGCAGTCTGCTTCAAGGTGGTCAAAACTGAACATTGTTTTAAGTACCTGAGTTTCACCCTCCGTAACAAAACGAAGAACTTTTTCAGGAGTAATAAGTGGACCTTCGCCAACTGTAAAGCAGTCATATTTTGAAAGAACGTCGTCGTGGAATTCTTTAAGGTATTCGTAAAGGTGAGGACCACAGTTGTAATGCTCCATACCAGCTGCTACTGGAATTGGAATAGCGTTAGGAAGTCCCTCTCGTTTTGAAATGTATGTAATAACATCTTCACGGAAACCGTCAACGCCCATATCAAGCCAGAATTTCATAACATTCTTAACTTCTTCACGGACTTTAGGGTTATCCATATTAAGGTCAGGCTGACCTTTTGTGAATACGTGAAGATAATATTCATCAACTTCTGGCACATATTCCCAAGCACCGCCCTCAAATGTTGAAAGCCAGTTGTTAGGTGGCTTTTTACCGTTTTTGCCCTTGCCTTTACGCCAAATGTAGTAATCGTGATAAGGATTATCAACGCTCTTACAAGCCTCTTTGAACCAATGATGTTCAGTAGATGTATGGTTAACAACAAGGTCCATAAACACCTTCATACCACGCTCGTGACAACCGTTAAGAACTTTTTTGAAAGTTTCCATATCGCCGTATTCAGGATTAATGTCCATATAATCGGCAATGTCGTAACCGTAGTCTGCATTAGGTGATTTGAAAAGTGGTGAGAACCAGATAGCGTCAATGCCTATTGATTTAACATAATCAAGTTTCTCATAAATACCCTCAAGGTCACCAATACCGTCGCCGTTTGAGTCCTTGAAACTACGAGGCCAAATCTGGTAAACTACCATTTCTTTGTACCAAGCTTTGTTCATAAAATAACACCCCTATTTGTTATTGGAATATATACATTATTTAGTATAACATAGAAAAAATGTAAATACAATTATATTTACAAAAAAATAAAGAACAAAGAATAAAGAAAAAAGAATAAAATCGGGTCTGCGACGCGATTTTAGAATTACAATTAGCAACGCAGTTCCTTTTTTATTCTTTATTCAATATTCTTTATTATTTTATTGTTATTCTTCTTTTGCAAACAGTTCTTTGCCTACGTGACACAACGGGCACTCAAAATTATCGGGTAAATCCTCAAATTTTGTGCCGGGAGTAATGTCCATTTCAGGACACCCCATATCCTCGTCATACATCCAACCGCATACTTCACAAACATAAACCATAAAAAACAACCTTTCATTTTTTTAGTAGTTTGTGAAATGATTTTTGAAATATACAAAACGGTATTCATAAATCGTGTATGCCATTTATGTATTCATCATTCTATATTTAATGTAGCTGTTATCATGTAATGGTCAGAAATGTTAGTTTTTTCTTTAATATTATTATACACATCATATTCTTCAACACTAAAACCATCATTTACAAAAATGAAGTCAATAGGTCGACCTTTAGTTTCTCTTGTCCAGTTGTTGTAAGTAAGCATTGTTTCTCCAAGAATAGTGATTTTATTCGCATTGAAAAATCCGTTATTTACAAGTTGTTTGCAGGCTTCGCCATCACTGTATTGGTTGAAATCACCTGTAATAACAATTGGAACATTCTCATATTTTTGAGTAAGTTTTTCTGCATATTCAACAATTAATTTACCACCAAGATTCTGTGCTTCAACACTTGAGTTGTCAAGGTGAGTGTTCATATGAATATATGTAAATCCTGTTGTTTTATTTTCAAGTACAACATAAGAACATATTCTGTAACAACCTGCATTTTCATATTTTGATTCAGTTTCCGGGGTTTCTGAAATCCAGAAAGTATCACTTTCAATAAGATTAAATTTCTCTTTAAGATAAAATATTCCGTTCATTTCGGATTTTTGTTCATTTTCGTCACCACCACGTTTAACGCCGTAGTATGCATATTGTGGTATTAGCTCTTCAAGCCCAGAAATCCAATGACTGTTGATTTCCTGCACACCTAAAGAGTCGGGGAGTGTGTTGTTGATTTGATTTGCCCAAAGGTACATTCTGCGTGTCGTGTATGTGCCTTTAAGAAGATTACCCCAAGGTGATGCAGTGTTATAACTTGCAACAAAAATCTCGCTTTTGTTTTCAATTCTCTCTTGTGCAGATTTGATTTCAACGTCAGGTGTCATTGGATAAACTGCAAAAAATCCACCAATCATAACCGCAAACACAAGTATGAGTGAAATAAAGATTGTAAGCAATATTTTGATTTTTTTAGACATAAATATCAGTCCTCAATTTTGCATTTTGAATTCTGCATTATGCATTAAATACAATTTATCACAAAAACATTGTAAAATCAATTCTATTGTGCTAAAATGTCTTTTAGTTATAATTATTTTTAAGGTGATTATATTATGAAAATTATAATAGTAGGTGACGGTAAGGTCGGTGCTACACTTGTTGAGCATCTGTCCCTTGAGGGTCACGATATTGTTGTTATTGACAAAAATCAAAAGGTAATTGAACAGATAGTAAACTCATATGATGTTATGGGTGTATGCGGAAATGGTGCAAGTTACGAAGTGCAAATAGAAGCAGGCGTTGGTGACGCACAACTTTTTGTAGCCGCAACATCATCTGACGAACTCAATATTCTCTCTTGCCTTATGGCTAAAAAAGCGGGGGCAGAGCACACAATCGCAAGAGTGCGTAATCCCGATTACCTGGAGCAAGTGCCATTTTTCAAAGACGAGTTAGGACTCAGCATGATTGTGAACCCTGAACTTGACGCAGCAAATGAAATCGCAAAAGTTCTTCGTTTCCCAAATGCAATCAATATTGAAACATTTTATCGCGGACTTGTGGACCTTGCAGAAGTTAAAATTGATGCAGAAAATCCATTGTGTGATATGCAACTTACTGACATTTTTGATAAGTTCAATGTTAAAATCCTTGTATGTGCAGTTCAGCGAAAAAATGAAGTTATTATTCCACACGGTGATTTTGTGCTTAAAGCTGGTGACAGAATTCACATTACAGCACCTCGTGGTGTGCTTGTGAATTTTATGAAAAAGTTGAAGATTTATAAGCACAGAACAAAAGATATTATGATTACCGGTGGGGGCAAGATGGGGTATTACCTTGCTCGTCAGCTTTGCGAAACAGGTGGTTATAATGTTAAGATTATTGAAAACGATATTGAGCGTTGTGAACACCTTTGCGTAAATTTACCAGATGCAAATATTATTCACGGGGACGGTACTGACCGTGAAGTTTTAATGGAGCAAGGCATTGAAGGGCAAGATGCTTTTGTAGCACTTACTACTATTGATGAAGAAAACATTATTTCTGCTATGTATGCAAGTTCTCTTGGAATCAGCAAAACCGTTGCAAAGGTGAACAGAGTTTCATATCAGGTGCTTGAAAGCATTGGTATGGATAGTGCGTTCTCATCAAAAGCCATTGCAGCAAATAGAATAATTGCATTTGTCCGTGCACTTGAGAATTCAGGTGAAGAATCAAGCGTGCAGACCCTTTATAAACTTGTTGGTGGTCAGGTTGAAGCACTTGAATTTAACATTAACGCTGATTTTAGTGAAATTGGTGTACCACTTAAAGATATTAAACTTAAAGATGATACTTTGATTGCTTGTATTGTCAGGAATCATAAGGTTATATTCCCGGGTGGTAATGACTGCATTGAAAAAGATGATAGCGTTATTATCGTTACAAAACGCAATCATATAAGTAGTATCAATGAGATTTTTGAGTAAGGCGAGAATAAATGAATTATAAAATGGTGTCTAAAACCGTAGGTAAACTTTTACAGGCAGAAGCACTTTTGTTACTGTTGCCTATGGCGGTTTCAATTTATTTCAAAGAAAATCTTATATATGTTTACGGCATTGTAATTGCAATACTTTTAGGTGTAGGTACACTTATGACCTTACCAAAACCCCAGACACGAAGAATATATGCCCGTGAAGGATTTGCAATAGTATCTCTTTCATGGATACTTATGTCTTTTTTTGGTGCATTACCATTTGTGTTTTCAGGTGCAATACCATCATTTATTGATGCGTTTTTTGAAACTGTATCGGGCTTTACAACAACAGGTGCTTCAATACTTAATGATATTGAATCTTTACCTAAAAGTATTTTATTCTGGCGTTCGTTTACTCACTGGATTGGCGGTATGGGTGTAATCGTTTTTGTGTTAGCAATCCTGCCCCAGAAAGATATGCAGTCAATGCATATTCTAAGAGCGGAAGTGCCAGGACCAACTGTTGGTAAATTAGTGTCAAAAGCTACGGTAACTGCAAGAATACTTTATATTATTTATACTGTTTTTACGGCAGCAGAAATTATTGCACTGCTTTGTTGTAAAATGCCTTTATATGATAGCGTAACAACTGCATTTGCAACCGCAGGTACAGGTGGATTTTCAGTAAAAAATGCAAGTATTGCCGCATACAATAATTTAGGAGCAGAGATAGTAATTTCAATATTTATGCTTCTTTTTGGTATAAATTTTAATCTGTTTTATCTTTTCCTTGTTAAACAATTTAAGCGAGTTTTCAAGAGTGAAGAACTCTGGACATATCTTGGTGTAGTCGGTGTATCTATAATACTTATAACACTAAATATTTATCCTATGGTTGAATCAGTGGGTACAGCCTTGCGTCAGGCAGGCTTTCAGGTAGCTTCAATTATTACAACAACAGGATTTGTAACTGCTGATTTTGGCCAATGGCCTTCTATGTCACAAATGATAATAGTGGCACTTATGTTTTTAGGTGCTTGTGCCGGTTCAACAGGGGGAGGACTTAAAGTTGGCAGAATGATTATTCTTGTAAAGGCTGCTTTCCGTGAATTGCGCCGTGCAATAAATCCTAACAGAGTTAAAGCAATTAAACTAGATGGTGCGGTTGTTGAAAAAGATGTTGTAATTACAACATCAACATATTTTGTTATTTATATGTTTATAATTGGTATTTCTGCATTGATTTTAACAGTTGATAATTTTGATTTCACTACAACTGTTACTGCTGTTATAACTTGTATAAATAACGTAGGCCCCGGACTAGCATTGGTCGGTCCTGTTGAGAATTTTGCAGATTTCAGCAACTTATCAAAACTTGTGCTTTCAGCTAATATGCTTATAGGTCGTCTTGAAATTTTTCCTATTATAATTTTGTTTATGCGTTCAACATGGAAAAAAAGTACTTGAGTTTGTTTCTCAAGTACTTCTTTTTTTATCTCATTTTTTCTAATTTTGTTCGGTCTGCTACAACTATCATCTTCATTGTTTCTTCAAGAGGTTTTATAGGGTCAATATCAGTTGTAACATCATTATTTTGTTGAATTGCAATAACGTTGATTGAATATTTTTTTCTTAAATTCAAATCTATAAGTGATTTGCCAACCCATTCAGGTTTTACATCGATTTCAACAAGGGAAACATTATTTGTAAGGTCAAGAATATCAATAAAACCTGAACTTAAAAGATTTTTAGCAAGGCGTATTCCTGACTCTCTTTCAGGCAAAACAACCTTGTCAGCACCTACTCGGCTGAGTATTTTTGCGTGCATTTCATTACTGCATTTTACAATTACATTTTTTACTCCTGCTTCTTTGCAGAGAGTTGTAGCCATAACGCTTGTTTCAAGGCTTCCTGATATTGCAATTATAACAACGTCTATGTTTGAGATACCAAGTTGTTTGATTACTTCAGGGTCCGTAACATCAGCACATCTGCAAACAGAAAGTTCAGATATTGCATCATTTACAAGCTCTTCGTTGTGGTCGACGCTTAAAACTTCTGCACCGTTTTCTACAAGCTCTTTTGCCACTGCAAGACCGTAACGACCCAAGCCGAAAACGGCATAAGAATTATTAGTTTTCATATTTACCTCACCTTTTTAACCAACGCTGATTTCTTCAACCGGTGTTTTGACAATGTTTTGACTGCCTTTTTTCATATTAAGAGCAACCGCAAGTGAAATAGGTCCTATTCTGCCAAGATACATTGTGATTATTATTATAATTTTGCCCCACACATTAAGTGTTGGTGTTAAGTTGCGTGTAAGACCAACTGTTGCTGTTGCACTGACTGTCTCATAAACGATATCAAGGGCAGATGCGTCACTTACAGCAGAGAGAAGAACAGTTGAAATAAACATAATTATAAAAGACATACAGAAAACTGCAACTGCTTTTTTCACTGAATTTTGTGAAATTGAACGATTAAATATTACAATTTCATTTTTATTTTTAACCGTTGAAAGTGCGGTGAGAAGTAAAACCATTACAGTAACAGTTTTAATACCACCCGCAGTACCTACAGGTGAGCCCCCAATAAACATAAGTACAAGAGAAATAATTGCAGATGTATTTGTAAGGTTTTGTTGTGGGACCGTTGCAAATCCAGCTGTTCTTGTTGTTACTGATTGAAAAAAAGACAACTGTAATTTATCAAAAAGTGAGTGGTTAGCTAAAGTTAGTTCATTATTATATTCAAAAACAAAAAATGAAATAGCACCTGTAATAATTAAAAATGCAGTCATCCACAAAACAATTTTACTGTGTAGTGTCAACTTTTGAATACACATTTTGCCTTGCTTTTTGTGAAGCTTTATAATTCTTATTATATCCCACCATACAACGTAACCTATACCTCCGATAATAATCAAAGCACATGTTACTATGTTTATTAAAGGATTTGTAGCATAATCGCAAAGACTGTTTTCTGAAATAATATCAAGACCCGCGTTGCAAAATGCAGAAACTGAATTGAAAATAGAAATCCATATTCCACGAACACCAAAATGGGGCACAAAAACTGTCATATATAAAACGGCACCAACGCCTTCAATCAAAAAAGTTGCGCCAATTACTTTTTTTACAAAACGAACAAGTCCTGAAAGCGTGTTAAGATTAAATGCCTCTTGTATAAGCAACCGGTCAGCAAGTCCCATTTTCTTATGAAGGGCAATCATAAGACCTGACATAACTGTAATAACGCCAAGTCCGCCAAGTTGAATAAGACAAAGTATTACTACCTGACCAAATGTGCTCCATGTAGTAACGGTAGGTAAGGTTACAAGACCTGTTACACAGGTAGCGGTTGTTGCAGTGAAAAGAGCATCAACATATGATACCGCGACACCGTTAGATGAACTTATAGGTAATGAGAGCAATATACTGCCTGCAAGAATTACAAGAAGAAAGCTCATCATTATAATATGAGTTGTTGACAATTTGAAGCGTTTTTTACGCATATTTATTTTTCCTTTGCTAAAAAGAAGATTAATCTTGTTTTTGTTAAAAAAATCTATTATAATGAATGTATTACAAATTATAACATAAAAAATTAATTATATCAATAAAATAAATTAATCAGTTGTTTTACAAGATTAGAGGTTAAAAATGTTACCAAAAAGAGTTTACACAAAAATAAATCTCGATAACATACAAAAGAATATTAAGACTGTACGCGAAAAATTTGGTGACGATATGACCATTATGGGTATTGTTAAAGCCAACGCTTATGGTCACGGTGCAGTTGAGGTAGCAAAAGCACTTGTTGAGGCAGGTGCAGGGGCTTTAGGTGTTGCTGCTATTGATGAGGCAGTTGAACTCCGTGAAAACGGAATAACCGCACCTATTCTTATTTTAGGTCAGATTTTTCGTCAGGACTACGCTACTGCAATCGAAAACGATATTACTTGCACAGTTATTGATATTGTAACTGCCCTTGGGCTTTCTAAAAAAGCACAAGAACTTGGCAGAACAGCAAAAGTGCATATAAAAATTGATACAGGTATGGGCAGAATTGGTTTTCAGCCTGATGAGAATGGAGAGAATGAGATAAAATCAATTTTTGCACTTGAAAACATAAGTGTTGACGGTGCTTTTACCCATTTTGCAAATGCCGATACAACTGATAAAACCTCTGCAAACATACAAAAACAGAAATTTGTTGATTTTACTGATAAACTTATAAAAGATGGCTATAATTTTCCTGTTCGTCATATGTATAACAGTGCTTCTGTTATGGAACTTGATGGCTATTGTGGTGATATGATTCGTTGCGGAATTATGATTTACGGACTTTACCCATCAGATGAAATGAGCAGAGATTACAAACTTTATCCTGCATTGGAATTCAAGAGTAGTGTTTCTTTTGTAAAATCTGTTAAAAAAGGATTTACAGTAAGTTATGGCTCAACTTATGTGGCAGAAAAAGATATGAAAATAGCCACCATACCAGCGGGTTACGGTGACGGATATCCAAGATATTTGTCAAATAAGGGCGAAGTGCTGATTCGTGGTACTCGTTGTAAAATTCTTGGCAGAGTATGTATGGACCAGTTTATGGTTGATGTTTCACATCTCTCTGATGTGCAGATTGCCGACGAAGTTACTCTTGTGGGTACTGACGGAAACGAAACAATTACAGTTGAAGATGTTTCAAATAAAGATTACCGTTTCAATTATGAATTCTGCTGTCTTATTACCCCACGCGTTCCAAGAATTTATATTAAAGATGGAAAAGTAATTGAATAAGAACAAAGAGCAAAACGTAAAATGCAAAATTAAGGCAGTCCGCAGGGACTGCCTTTTCATATCATAATATTTATTTGTCTAACAATTCTTCATAACTTAACTCTAAAGCTCTTGATAAATGTTTTATTTCTATATCAGTTACAAAACGCTTTCCTGCTTCAATTCGTTGAATTGCATTTTTGTCAATATCTAAACCCGATAGTTGCAACATATCAGCAAGTTCGCGTTGAGAAATTTCATGCTTTTTACGGTATTCAAAAAGGACTTTGCCACACACATTGTTTGTACCTTTGTTAGTTTTGTTTATGAACATAAAATCACCTCATTGACATTTTGTGCTTGTCAATTAGAAATTATATGTTATAATGGAGTTAAAAATGACATTCACAGTATGTCAAAATGTGGGTGATTGTTATGGGGAAAAATATAGATTATTACGATTTATTGTCTGAACCCAAATATTCTGTAAAACACCGTAGACGAATAAACAGGATATTCAGAGAAGTAGTAGGTAGTTCAAAAATTCCATATCCTGAAGTTGATAATTTGTTTGAACAAAAAAGAAGCGAATTTATAGTTAAATTAAATACAAATAATAAAACGGCAAGAAAATAATTTTCTTGTCGTCATTATGTAAATTTAGTTTATTAAATTTGATTTTGTAGGAGTCTTTATATAATACCTCATCCGCCTCGTTCCTCGGCACCTTCTCCTCAAGGAGAGCTGTCAACGAAGTTGACTGATGAGGTGTAATCTATGAATTGCAACGCAGTGACCACACTCTGCACTCTGCATTTTGCACTTTGCACTTATTTAATTTGCCAATCAATCTCTGCCATACCTTTAGATTTTAAGAATTCATTTGCTTTTTTGAAATGCCCGTTACCGAAAAATCCGTTGTATGCAGAAAGTGGACTTGGGTGTGCTGATTCTAATACAAGATGATTAGGATTTGTAATGATTTTCTTTTTTGCCCTTGCGTTTGCACCCCAAAGCAAAAATACCATTGGTTCAGGGCGAAGATTGAGAAGAGATATTACATTATCTGTAAAAATTTCCCAACCCATACCCTTGTGCGAGTTTGGTTGACTTTCACGGACTGTGAGTACTGTGTTCATCATAAGAACACCCTGTTCTGCCCAATAGGTCAGTTCACCGTGGTCGGGGATTGGGTAGCCGTACTCTGCGTGGATTTCTTTATACATATTTTGTAAAGATGGTGGAGGATTAACACCTTTTAATACGGAAAAGCAAAGCCCATGTGCCTGATTTGGTTGGTGATATGGGTCTTGCCCTAAAATAACCACTTTAACATCTTTGTAGTCTGTGTATTTAAGTGCATTAAAGATGTTGTTCATATTTGGGTATATGGTCTGTGTTTTGTACTCTTGCACCAAAAATTTTCTCAAATTGAGATAATAAGGTTTTTGGAATTCGTCTTTTAAGAGAATGTCCCAACTATTATTAAACTGTACCATTTTTAAGTCTCTCAATCATCATAAATGCAGATTTGTAAATGTCACCACAACCCATTGTAAGTACAAGGTCGCCTGACTTTGCATTTTTCACAACATAATCTGCAACTTCTTCTTGTGTGTTGAACCAAACTGAATTTGGGATTTTCTCTGCAAGTTGTGAAGTGTAAATGTCATAAGTATTAACTTCACGTGAGCCCATAATTTCTGTCATAACACAACGGTCAGGAATTTTAAGAACGTCAACAAATTCGTCGAAATGCATTGCAGTTCTAGAATAAGTGAATGGTTGGAACACTGCCCAAACTGTGTTGTAACCCATTTTCATAGCTGCTTCAAGCGTAACTTTAAGTTCAGCAGGGTGGTGGGCATAATCGTCAATAAAATCAATACCGTTGTATGTGCCTAAATCTTCAAAACGACGACCTGCACCTTTGAATTCCTGTAAACCCTTAATGCAATCTTCGAACTTTGCACCTGAATAAATTGCAGAAGCAATAGCGGCAAGTGCATTGAGTACATTGTGAATACCTGGGATTGAAAGTTCAACGCCACCAAGTTTTTCGCCCTTGTACATTACGTCAAACTTTGTGAATGCGCCTTTGTATTCTTCAACATTTTCAGCGTAGTAATCGTTTTTGCTGTCAAAACCGAATGAAATCATTTCTTTACCCTTAATGTCTTTAATGGCTTTAAGGGTGTTTTCATCATCACCGTTATAAATGATTGCTTTTGTAGCAGAATTTGCAAATTTTGTGAAACTTAAAATAAGATTTTCCATTGTCTTAAAGTATTCAAGATGGTCCTCGTCAATATTGAGAATAACTGCAACATCAGGGCTCATTTTAAGGAAAGTATCCTGATATTCACAAGACTCCATAACGATAGTTTCAGTGTTGCCTACACGACCATAAGAGTTTGTAAGCGGTAACTTGCCACCAATAACTGCAGACGGGTCAAGACCTGCCTCAATCATAGTTTGTACTGTAAGTGAAGTAACAGTTGTTTTACCGTGAGTGCCACAAATACCAATACAATTTGTAAATTGACGGGAAACTTCACCTAAAAGTTCTGCTCTTTGGAATGTTGGAATTCCACTCTGGATTGCTGCTTTGAGTTCAGGATTTTCCCTTGAAATTGCGGCAGAATATACAACCATTTCTGCACCCTCAATATTCTCAGCACGTTGTCCCATCATAACTTTAATGCCCATTTTACGAATACGGTCAACAATAGAACTTTCATTGTTGTCAGAGCCTTGTAAAGTGTAGCCTTTGCTATGTAAGATTTCGGCAAGGGGACACATACCGCTACCGCCGATACCGATAAAATGTATAACCTTTACAGATTTTAATACTTTAGAAATTTCACTCATTTTTATCACCACAATATATTATAATACAGTTTGCAAAAAAATTAAACACCTAATCACCATTTTTCTCAAAAAACATAAGATAATAGTAAGCAAAGCGATTATAGAGTAAAAGTGAAATATTTTGCTTATGCAAAATGTGAAATAATATCTTCGATATTGTGAAATATTCGGTTATAACCGAATGTGAAATGTAATTCACTCGCCAATAGGCGAATTACACTGTCCATAGGACAATTTCACACACCACAGGCGTATTTCACTCACTCGTAAGAGTGAATTGCACTGCAAAGTGTAATTCACTTTGCTAAGGGAAGGGTGAAGTATATATGAAAAACAGAAACATTGTAATAGTTGGTGGAGATAAAAGACAAAAATATCTTAAAGAATATTTGCAAGAGCAAGGGTTTGTAGTCGAGTCTTACGGACTTTTTGATTGGGATGATGATACAGATAAACTTAAAAGTGTGATTGATGAAGACTCTGTAATCATATTGCCACTACCCGCAACCCGAAACGGAAAAACCGTGAATATGCCATTTTCTAAAAAAGAAATATCTGTTGACCGACTATTGTCCTTTCTCGGTGAAGAAAATCTTGTATTCGGTGGAATAATCAAGGGCGATTTGCTTTCGCGACTACGTGAAACAGATATCCCATATATAGATTATTATGATGAAGCGTTTATAGAGAAAAACGCAGTGCTGACAGCATTTGGTACGCTTAAAATAATTCTTGAGCATATTGATTTTGCACTTCCTATGGGTGAATATGCAATTACAGGTTATGGTAGAGTAGCAAAAGAAACGGCAAGTCTTTTGTCATCACTTTCTTGTAATGTTACCGTTTTTGCACGAAACCCATCACAACGGGAAGACGCAAATATAAAGGGATGCAGAGCATATCCGATAACAACACTTTCTTCCTTTGCTAACAGGTTTGATATTATTATAAACACTGTGCCGTCACAGATTTTTACAGAAGAAACAGCCAAGAACATAAACGAAAAATGCAAGGTTATTGAACTTGCGTCTGCCCCTTATGGTATGGATTTTGAACTTATGCGTAAAAACGGTATAGATGTAATTAAAGCATTTGGTCTTCCGGGCAAATACACACCAAAAACAGCAGGGGAGATAATAGGTAAGAAGATAAAAGAATACTTGCAAAAGGAGGAATAATAATGCAAAAACAAACTGTGGGATTTGCCTTGTGCGGTTCCTTTTGCACCTTTAAGAAAGTAATCCCACAAATGAAAAAACTTGTAAGTGAGGGCTATAGGGTTATTCCTATAATGTCCCACACTGCATATACAACAGATACACGATTCGGCAAGTCGCGAGATTTCAACGAAGAAATTGAACAGATTTGCAAAGAAAAAATAATATATACAATAAGCGGTGCAGAGCCAATCGGTCCAAAACAGTTGCTTGATGTGTTGGTGATTGCACCTTGTACAGGAAACACACTCGGCAAACTTTCCAATGGTATTAGTGATACTTCAGTAACCCTTGCAACAAAAGCACATCTCCGAAATCAAAGACCTGTAATAATTGCAGTTTCAACAAATGACGCTCTCGGCACATCTGCAAGAAATATAGGTACTCTTATGAATAGTAAAAATATTTACTTTGTGCCTATGCAACAAGATGATTTCATAAACAAACCTAATTCAATAGTTGCAGATTTTAATTATATTCCAGATACTGTAAGGGAAGTACTTGCAACGAATACCCAACCACAACCGATACTTTTATAAATGCAGAATTCAGAATTCAAAATGCAGAATTATTTATGAAATTAAGCTAAATAAAACAAAAAACATTAAGCTAAAAAAACACCGCAGACTGTGATAATCTACGGTGTTTGATTTTTACATTAATTCTGAATTCTGCATTCTAAACTCTGCATTTATTTTTGCTCAAAGAAAACTTTGAATGCACGGTAAGCCATATAAACATCGAGTTTTGAAACAACTTCCATAGGTGCGTGCATTGAAAGGACAGGCACACCAAGGTCGATTGTGTCAATATCAAGATTTGCAACATACATAGCAACTGTTCCGCCGCCACCTGCATCAACCTTACCAAGTTCGCCAATCTGCCATACAACTTGGTTTGCATTAAGCATTCTACGGATTTTGCCCATATATTCAGCAGATGCGTCAGAAGTGCCACTCTTACCACGTGAACCTGTGTATTTTGTAATAACAACACCGTTATTTACAAATGAGCAGTTCTTTTTCTCACTCACTTCTGGGAAACTTGGGTCAAAGGCAGAGTTTACGTCAGCAGAAAGACATTCTGATGCTGAAAGCACTCGCCAAGGCTCAACTCCACCCATACAAGCCAAATCGTGAATAAAATATTTCATATATGATGAGTTAAGACCTGTATTACCGTCAGAGCCGATTTCTTCTTTATCAGTAAGCACTGTAAGGCAAGTGTATTCAGGGTTTTCAATGTTAAAAATAGCCTGTGCTGCAGGGTATGCACAAACCTTGTCGTCGTGACCGTAAGCACCAATCATACTTCTATCAAGACCGATATCACGAGCCTTGAATGCAGGTACTAATTCGAGTTCGGCACTTAAGAAATCACCTTCAGTAATACCATATTTTTCGTTAAGGATTTTAATGATATTAAGTTTAACCTTGTCACTACCCTCATCTTTTGAGAATGGGCGAGAGCCGATTAAGATGTTAAGTTGTTCACCTTTAATGCCCTCACTCATTGTCTGTTTCATCTGCTCTTGAGCTAAGTGAGGAAGAAGGTCAGTAACTACAAACTGAGGGTCGTTATCGTCTTCACCGATTGTAACCTTTACGCTTTCACCATTTGCTTTAACAACAACACCGTGAAGAGCCAAAGGAATTGCAGTCCACTGATATTTCTTAATTCCACCATAGTAGTGAGTTTTGAAATATGCAAGTGAAGAATCTTCATAAAGTGGGTTTGGTTTAAGGTCAAGACGAGGTGAGTCAATGTGTGCAGCAGAGATTTTAACACCTTCTGCAATACTCTTTTTACCCATAACGCAAAGAATAATTGCCTTGCCACGATTGTTATAGTAAACCTTATCACCAGCATTGTATTTCTTTGTGTTGTCAAACTCTGTGTAACCGCGTTTTTCTGCCTCTTTTACAAAAAAGTCAACAGATTCACGCTCAATTTTTGCTTCATCAAGATACTTTTTATAACCCTCGCAAAACTCGTCAGCAAGTGAAACTACTTCGTCACTTACTGTTTCCATAGCGTGTTTTGGCTCATAGAAAAGTTCTTTTTTCATTTCATTTAAGTCCATAATATTTTCTCCTTTCAAAAGGTTAGTTTATAATTGTATTTGTGCCACAATGGGACGAATTTCTACATTTATGTCGTATGGTGGATAATTCCACAATACAAAATCTGATTTACCGGTGAAAAAGCTTTCATCCTTTTGAGCGTTTATTCGCTCAAGTGCTTTTTCTTCTGTAATGTTATCGCGTTTTATAATGCGTTCAAGTCGGATTTCTTTTGGTGCAATTACTGTAACATTAAAATCGCAAAGAGCATTCAAACCACTTTCAAAAAGTGCAATCGCATCAATGATTATACCACGATACCCAACTTCTTCCATACCTTTTGTTATAGATTTTATTTCTTCAATAACAGCAGGGTGGGTGATAGCGTTTAGGTCAAGTGTGCTTTGCTCATCTGCAAATGCACGTGAAGCCAGTAACGGACGGTTTGTAGTGCCATCAGCATTTATAACATCATTCCCAAAACGCTTTTTTAATTTATTTTTGACATTTTCATCGTTGTTTATAACTTCACGGGCAACTTTATCAGCATCAATGTGATAGCAACCATAAGCCATTAACTTTTGCGCAACGGTGCTTTTGCCCGCACCGGTAAGCCCTGTAAGACCAATAATTTTCATTATATCACCTTAATCTTGAATCCTGCGGCTCTTATTAATCTGTTATAAACTGCCAACCCCATGCCTTTTGTGTTAGGGCAACGGGCATAAACTTTTTTTGCCCCCAATTCGTCCAGTTCGCGAAGTGCGTCAAAAAGACGGGCTGACTGGCTATAACCATCATTTTCGTCGCCGTATGTAACAGATTTACAAGAAAGTTTTTCCTTTTCACCGTCAAAACACAATGCAGTAATATTTTCTTCACTTTCGCAAAGGTTTTTGAAACAATCAAAATCACTTTTTATAATAGTAATATCTGCACTTGGTGCGTAATGTTTATATTTCATACCCGGTGAAGATGCAACTGCACCTTCTTCTAACTTGTTAAGCACAGCATCGTCAACTACAATTTCACCAATAAGTGCAGTCATTTCTTCAAGTGTTACACCACCGGGACGAAGAAGTCTTGGTGGCTCTTCTGCAAAAGAAATAACAGTTGATTCAACACCGATTTCACAATTTCCACCGTCGATTATGAGTGGAATGCGACCATTCATATCGTCATATACATACTTTGCATTTGTAGGGCTTGGACTACCCGAAAGATTTGCAGATGGTGCTGCAAGTGGTAAGCCACAACTTTCAATAATCGCCCTTGCATAGTCACTTTTAGGCATTCTTACTGCAACTGTCGGGAGATTGCCTGAAACCACATTTGAAACCCTATCACTTTTTTCCATAATCATAGTGAGAGGAGCAGGCCAGAAGGCATCAGCCATAACCTTTACTTTTTCAGGAATTTCTTTAACCAATGGCGCTAAATCTTCAAACTTTGCGATGTGAACAATAAGTGGATTGTCACTTGGTCTGCCCTTTGCAACAAAGATTTTTTTAACTGCATTTTCACAGAGGGCATTTGCCGCAAGTCCGTAAACAGTTTCGGTAGGAATACCAACAACTTCACCGTTTTTAAGAAGTTCTGCGGATTTTTCTAACGCCTTTTCATATTCAGTTGTAATATTAATTACTACTGTTTCCATATCTTTTTACTCGTTTGCTTTAAGTTTTTCAGCAGTATCTGCTGTGATGAGTGCATCAATAATTTCATCAATGTCACCGTTCATAATCTGCTCAATTTTATAAAGTGTAAGACCAATTCTGTGGTCACTTACTCGGCCTTGTGGGAAGTTATATGTGCGGATTCGCTCACTACGGTCACCAGTACCAACCTGACTCTTTCTCTGACCTGCAATTTCAGCGTCGTGTTTTGCCTGCTCAATTTCAAGAAGTCGTGAGCGGAGAACTTTAAGAGCTTTATCTTTATTTTTATGCTGACTGCGCTCGTCCTGACACTCAACCACCATACCTGTAGGCAAATGAGTAACACGGATTGCAGATGAAGTCTTGTTAACTTTCTGTCCACCTGCACCGCTTGAACGGAATACGTCAATCTGTAATTCAGCAGGATTTAACTCAAAATCAACATCTTCTGCTTCAGGAAGCACAGCCACAGTAACAGTTGAAGTCTGAATTCTGCCCTGACTTTCAGTTTCAGGAACACGCTGAACTCTGTGAACACCACTTTCAAACTTAAAGCGTGAATATGCGCCGTCACCGTCAACTGAGAAAATAACTTCTTTATAACCACCTAATTCAGTTGGAT
>CALBKQ010000139.1 GCA_937895645.1 uncultured Clostridia bacterium | reverse complement strand
AAATGACCCAATAAAAGCGATTAAAGATGCAGATTATGTTATTACAACAATCCGTGCAGGTGGCGACCGTATGCGTTGCCGTGATGAGAGAATCGCACTGGGTTTGGGCATTTTAGGTCAGGAAACAACAGGCGCGGCAGGCTTTTCTTTTGCTATGCGCAGTATTCCTGCTCTTAAAGAGTATTGCGAATTAGTAAAAAAATATGCAAAGCCAAATGCGATGGTGTTTAATTTTACAAACCCTGCAGGTGTCGTTTCACAAACACTTCGCGATATGGGTTATGATTTTACTTATGGCATTTGCGACGCTCCAAGTGGAATGTTAAGACGATTTGAAGAGTTATATGGTTACCCCGAAAATCATCTTGATGCACTTTGCTATGGGCTTAACCACTTGTCATTTTTTAAGTATATCAAGGCAGACGGTGTGGATATTACAAATAAAATAGTAAGTGATGATGAGGCTTATAAAAATACAGATTTACGCTATTTTGACAAAGAGTTTTTAATGCGAAAACAGTATGTGCCAAATGAATATATGTATTATTTCTATAATCGTGAAAAGGCAGTTGAAAATATTCTTAAAGCCCAGTGTACCCGTGGCGAACAGATTGCAGATATAAATGAAAAAATGACAGAAGAATTATCGCATATAGATATTGAAAACAACTTCGAGAAAGCTCTTGAAATTTTTGAATATTACTATGGACTTCGCGAAAATTCATATATGGCAAGTGAAACCGGAAACCGCCGAGAAAGTAAATGGCATTTTGATATGTATGCCCCTGACGACGGTGGCTATGCTGGAGTTGCCCTTGGAATTATTGACGCTAAAACCCAGAAGAGTGACAAAAAGATTATTGCCTGTGTGCCTAACACCAACAAGGCAATCAGCTTTTTAGACGAAACAGATACAGTTGAAATTTCTTGCGAGATTGTTGACGGAAAAGTTGCTCCAATAAAAATTGGTGAAGTGCCTTTTGAAAATAAAGAAATTATTACAAGGGTAAAAGCTTATGAGCGTCTTGCGTCAAAGGCGATTATAAACTGTGACCGTGAAAGCGCAGTGGATTGTTTATATTTGCATCCACTTGTATCTTCGTATTCACTTGCAGAAAAACTGGTTGATAGTTACATTGAACTTAACAAAGACTTTACGGGAGAATGGAAATGAGTTTTGTAGCAGCTTTTGGAAAACTGAATGTGGATTTGCTTTATTCAGGTATGCCACGAATTCCAAACGAGGGTGAAGAAATCTACTGTAAAGATTTCAAAGTTTGTCTTGGTGGCGGACTTCCTGCGACTATGATTAACTGTTCAAGATTAGGTGTTCCTGCGAAAATCGGCACTTTTTTAGGTGACGACATGTTTTCACAGTTTGCAAAATCCGAACTCGACAAAAGTGGTACACAATACGAAGTTTTTGAAAGCAAAAACTATCCACTTAATGTAACTTCTGCTATTATCACAAACACAGACCGTACCTTTGTGTCTTATGGTGGACAGGAAAGTTATTCCGACGAAATGCTTGAAAAAATTTACATTTCACTTAAAGGTGCAAAAGTTGTAGGCATGCAAGAAAATATTTTGCCTGTGTATAAGCAATTAAAAAAAGATGGTACAATTTTGGTGCTTGATACAGGTTACAGCGAAGATATGTCTGTTGAAAAATATAAAGATTTAATTGAAATCGCCGATTATTATACTCCAAACATTGACGAAACTGAAAAATTGACAGGAACAAGAGAACCTAGAAAATCCATTGATTTTCTTCGCAACTACTTTGAAAAGCCAATCGTAAAATTAGGCCAATATGGTTGTGCGGGGTATGATGGCGAATATTTTACCGTAGATAACATTGACGAATTCAAGTGCGTTGATGCAACTGGTGCAGGAGACGCCTTTCTTGCGGGGTTTATCTATGGATTATACAATGATTTTGATTTCAGACAATGTATTCTTGCAGGCAATATTACAGGTGGCAAATGTGTTACGGGTGTTGGTTGCTTGACGGAGTATATTACAAAAGAGCAAATAATAGACTATATACAAAAATATCAATATTTAATCAGGTGAAACAATGGATAAAAAACAAGACATTTCTAAACAAATGGCAACAGCTCCCGTATGGAAGTTGATAATAAAACTTAGTGTTCCTGCAATACTTGCACAGATTGTTAATCTCCTTTATAACGTTGTGGATAGAGTTTATATAGGCCACATGGAAGACGTTGGCACAATGGCAATTACCGGTGTGGGACTTTGTAACCCTGTAATAGTGCTGATTTCTGCATTTACAATGCTAGTTGCTCAGGGTGGCGCACCTCGTGCTGCAATCCAGATGGGTAAAGGGGATATAAAAAAGGCAGAGAAAATTCTTGGCAACTGTTTTTCTTTATTGATAGTACTGTCGGTTATTCTCACAACGATTTTCCTTGCTTTTGGTGAAAAGTTTTTAATGCTTTTTGGTGCAAGTGAAGAAACAATTATATATGCACTTCCATATATGCAAATTTATGTTGCAGGCTCGGTCTTTGTAATGCTCTCATTAGGTCTTAATATGTTCATTACAACACAAGGATTTACAAAAATCAGTATGGCAACAGTGCTTATAGGTGCAATTTGCAACATTATACTTGACCCTATATTTATTTTTGGTTTCAAAATGGGCGTTCGTGGTGCTGCACTTGCAACAATTATTTCTCAAGCAGTTTCAGCAGTATGGGTATTATCCTTTTTGATTGGCAACAAGACAAAACTTAAAATCAGAAAAGAAAATCTTTTGCCAAACATGAAAATCCTTGCTCCCGTTTTGGCACTTGGTATTTCACCTTTTATAATGAATGCAACTGAAGCAGTAATAAATATTGCGTTCAATTCATCACTCCAGAAATATGGTGGCGATATTGCAGTTGGTGCAATGACAATCTGCACAACTGTTTTTCAAATGGCGTGGGTGCCTGCACAAGGTATTGGTCAGGGTGCACAGCCTATAATCAGTTATAACTATGGTGAAGGAAATGCGGACAGAGTAAAACAAGCGTTCAAGGCGTTCTTAATCATCTGTTTTACTTATGTTTTTATTTTTGGTATGGCAATCGAAATATTTCCACAGTTTTTTATTGGGATTTTTAATGATAATCCACAACTTGTTGATACTGCAACCTGGACAATTCGTCTTTATGGTTGTGCTATGGTATTTTTCGGTATTCAGTTGGCAGTTCAGCAGACATTTATTGCTTTGGGCAAGGCAAAGGCATCGCTTTTTATTGCTTGTTTGCGAAAAGTCATACTTCTTATACCGCTTATTTACATTTTGCCTAATTTCTTTGAAAACAAAGTTTTTGCAGTGTTCCTTGCTGAACCGGTATCTGACGCTATTTCAATAATTACTGCGTCAATTACATTTGCAATTGTTTTCAGTAAAGAAATGAAACAAATGAAAGTAAAATAATACTGTACTTTTTTGGTTTGTTGTGTTAAAATGCAATATATACATTTCAGAATGAAATCTTTATTTACATAAAGGGGAAAAGAAAATGGAAAAAGAAATTTATGCTCTTGCCTTTGACATTGGTACAACAGGTGTTAAAACTTGTCTTTTTAAGATTGGCAAGACAATCGAACTTTTAGAGGCCGCAACAGAAGGTTACAAACTTTATATTATGCCTAACGGTGGTGCTGAACAGGACCCTGACGAATGGTGGGGCGCAATGTGTTCAACATCAAAGAAAGTTATTAAAAAATCAGGAATCGACCCTAAAAATATTTACGGTATTTCTTTCTGTTCACAGATGCAGGGATTAGTTCTTGTTGATAAAGACGGTAACCATGTTCGTCGTGCGTTCAGTTATATGGACCAGCGTGCAACTGAGGAAATCAAAAAAGGTATTGCCTATGGCCCACAAGTTGCAGGTGGTAACATCTTTAAGCTTCTTCCATCACTTGCAATTACTGGCGCAGCTGCATTAAGCGTTAAGGACCCTGTATGGAAATATAAATGGACTGAAGCTAACGAGCCTGAAAACTTTGCAAAAGTACATAAATGGCTTGATGTTAAAGAATATCTTATCTGCCGTATGACAGGTGAGTTCGTAATGACAAAGGACTCTGCTTTTGGTGCTCTTCTTTATGACCTTAAAAAGAAGAATTGGAGCCCTACAATTTGCAAACTTCTCGGTGTTGATATGAAACATCTTGCAAGAATTGCTGACTGTACTGAAAAAATTGGTGAGCTTCGTCCACAACAAGCTGAAGAATTAGGTCTTGTGCCTGGTATTGCAGTATTCGGTGGCGGTGGTGATGCTACACTTATCGGTGTTGGTGCAGGTGCTACTGAGCTTGGTGACACACATGTTTATCAAGGCACATCAGGTTGGGTTTCAACTGTTACTGACAAGAGCGTTGTTGATGCAAGTACTATGATGGCTGCAGTTGTTGGTGCAGAGGATGGCATATACAACTACTTTGGCGAGCTTGAAACGGCAGGTAAGTGCGTTGAATGGGTTAAAGACCATTTGGCACTTGACGAAATCGATATTTATCTTGATAAACAACATGACCTTAAACTTAACAAGTCAGATATGGAAGTTGTTTATACTAACCTTTACGATTATATGATGGCAGTTGTTGATTCAATTCCTGCAGGTAGCGGTGGCGTAATCTTCACACCTTGGCTTCATGGTAATCGTTGCCCGTTTGAAGACCCAAATGCAAGAGGAATGTTCTTCAATATCAGTCTTGAAACAGGTAAAACAGAAATGATTAGAGCCGTTGTTGAAGGTGTGTGCTTCCATCTCCGTTGGTTCCTTGAAACTGAAGAAAAGAAAGTTAAAACTTCAAAAACAATTCGTTTTGTTGGTGGTGGTGCTTTATCAGATGTTACTGCTCAGATTCTTGCAGACTGCACAGGCAGAGTAGTTGAAACTGTTGCAAGTCCACAGAATGTTGGTGCAGTTGGTGCGGCAGTTCTTATTGCTATTGGCGCAGGTATCATTGAGAAAGTTCCTGATGCAAAGAAACTTATTCCTGCAGCAAAGACTTTTGTTCCTAACGCAGAAAATAAGGCAATTTATGACAAGAATTTTGAAGTATTTAAGAAACTTTATAAAGCTAACAAAGAAAACTTTGCATCATTAAATGAGGCAAAATAAAAACTATAGTAGGGCAGGGTTTTACAACCTTGCCCTTATTTTATATATTTTTCTTGTTGCATTATTATTGTAAAAATTGTATAATAATTTGAGTATGTAATAAATCGGAGGTGTTATTTTGGAAGAAAAGAATTCTCTCAATAATAAATACCAAAAAATTGATATAGATGAAGCTCCTGAAGAGGTAGTTGAGCCTGTTAAGGAAAAGCCTAAAAAAGAGAAAAAGGCGAAGAAAGAAAAGGCATCAAAGCAACCTAAGGAGAAAAAAGTAAAAGAGCCAAAGCCAGAAAGGGTTAAAAAAGAAAAATCACCTAAAGAGCCAAAGCCACCAAAGGAAAAGAAGGTTAAAGACCCTAAACCTCCAAAGGTGAAAAAAGAAAAGAAGAAAAAGTGGGAAGTAGAGATAGTAGAAGACTATTCTGCTGAAATCAGTGAAGAAATTGCAGTTGACAATGTTCAACCCATAATCACTGAAAATGAACGCAGAAGTGAAGAAATCGTACTTCCTGCAATTAAATCAGTTAAACAGGTGTCGGGTAAAAAACACAAACCTGAGAAAAAGAAAAAAGAAAAGGCTCCAAAACAGCCTAAAGAAAAGAAAGTTCGTGAGCCAAAGCAACCAAAAGAGAAAAAGGTTAAGGAACCTAAACCTGCAAGAGTAAAAAAGGAAAAACCACCAAAAGAGCCTAAACAACCTAAAGAGAAAAAGCCTCGTGAACCTTTGACAAAGAAAGATTTTGCAACAATCGGTGTTGCGGTTTTTGCACTTTTGTTAGTAGTTGTTTTTGCGGTTGTAAAATATGCTCCCGAAAGTGAAATCGAGACTGATTTTACAGAATCTACAACTCTTGCACAAGATAAACTTGCAAGTATTCAGGTTGTTCGTGATGGCGTTTCTGTAAATCTTGTGCAAACAGATATCCCTGATGTTTTTTATGGATATTCAAGCACTTATGAGTTGCAGTATTATCAGTACAAAGATAACAAAATGATTCCTGTAAAATCAACTGGCACAGTTAATGCAAGTATTGATATGGGCAACGAAACAATTCCCGTAAAGATTGATTATGTAAAACTTGGCGAAAAGATTTTTGGAACAGGGCTATTCGTTGCAAATAAGTCAGAAAATGTTTATTTCTACGATATGCTTTCATTCCAACTTGTAAATCTTCCAAAAGGTTATAGTGAAGATGGCAAAGCATTACTTCTTGCAACAACAAGTAAAAATGTGCTTACTCAGAAAGTAACACTATGGCCTGAAAGTTTTGTTGTTGACTTAGAAACAGGCAAAACATCAAGATTTCTTAAAGTAATCAACAGAAATATTGATATAACCACCGGTGCAGGTGTTGAAGATTTCTGTATGCTTACAAATGAGGGGTATAACGCATCAGGTAAAATTCCATTTATTACTGCTCGCGAATATGAGGCAGGCAGTGGACAACAGGATATCTTTATCAAATCAGGTAAAGACGAAAAGTTGTTTGCAAGTGATATTTATGGTAAGTTCCTATTGACAGATGGTAATTCTGTAATCTTTATGCGTAAAACGGATAAAGGATTTGATGTAATCCGAAAAACAGGCGAAGACGAAACTGTTACAGGGTCTTTCTATGGCACAATGGGTACAAATTATATGTATTCAGGTGACTATATTTTCAATAAGAACGACGGTAAACTTTATAACCTTAAAACAGGGGACGTGAAGAATATTATCGGTTATCGTATGAGCGCCGAAATGATGAGCGTAAGCCCTGACGGTAAATATCTTGTTATGCTTGGAACAGTTACAAATATGATGGATTATCAGGTTCATATTTTTAATCTTCAGACAGGAGACTACACAAAATTCAAGGATGACAACTACTCAAGCCATTCAAATCTTACATTTATCAACAATACAACTGCGGTGTATATGGTTCTTGACCCTAATCAGGGCTATGAGTATGTTGTATTAGATATGAATAAGGTTAAATAATTTGTAGGGCGGGGGCTTTCTCCCGCCATTTTATTGTTTGTTTTCACTTTGTGAACGAGTGTATATTGCGTCTTTTTGTTAAAAATTAACAAAGTTGATAATTTTATAAAAAAAATCAAAAAAATACTTGCAATTTGTATTTTGTTCTGTTAAAATATCTCTTGCGTTCACGAGATGAACAGTTTCGTGAGTCGGTGTTGATTGCGATGAGGGTCCACCCGTTCCCATCCCGAACACGGTAGTTAAGCTCATTTGCGCCGAAGATACTTGGCTGGAAGCGGCCCGGGAAAATAGGTAATGCCGACACAAACCAAAGCGTCCACCCAATAGGGTGGGCGTTTTTTATTTTGTGGCTTAAGCGAAATTAACCACCAGTTTTACTGGTGGTATAAAAAAT
>CALBKQ010000138.1 GCA_937895645.1 uncultured Clostridia bacterium | reverse complement strand
CAGTATGCGAGGCGAAAGCTGAAGCAGACGGTCGAATCCTTCTGCCCCTGCCATAGTAAAAGCCTTGAAACTGCGTGGTTTCAAGGCTTTTTTCGTTGTTTATAATTGTCGGCACATGGTTAATTTTGTGCTGTTTAGAGCGTCAAAAAGTGCGTGAAAATTTACATTTTTGCATACATTTTTTCTATTCTGAAACATTCCGTCTGCTACATCATCAAAATAGCATCAAAAAATATATGCATATAAAATGAAGTTCCCCTATTCAATAAATAAGGGAACTTCGTTTTTCCTTATATTTTAATGAACTTGTTTGTTATCAAATCAATGTTTTTCAACATGTATTTTTTATATATGTAACCTATATAATTCTCTGATAGCTCATTGCTACCATAGTGTGTTTTTTCAAAAATATATTTAATTCCAGGATAGTCTTGTGGAACTTCATCAAGCCACTCTTCTTCACCAACATATTCCCAACTTTGAAAACAATCTAAATCATATTTTATAGTAGCATTTTCGCCATATTCTTTTCTAAATTCATCCAATGTCATCCCATAATTTTGCAAAGTGATATATTTTAATGTTAATTCGTCATTATTCTTTATCAAATCATCAATCAATTTGATGCATTGTTGCTGTTTATCGTCATAATAAAGTAAATATAAACTTAACATATACCTTTTGGCATCTTTAGTTTTCGTTGATTTAAGACACTCAATAGCTTTTTCTATATCTTTTTTAACACCTAATCCGTGCTCATACATATACGCCTTATTACATAAAGCAATATCACTGTTTTTTACTTGTGAAAGATTATATAAAGAAAAAGCAGTTTCATAATTACCTTTTTCGTACGAATGGTCAGCGAGAATGAAGATTTCTGTAGCAGTATATTTATCAGCTTCACTTTCTGAATATGTATATACAGTCCAATTGTTTGAATTATCATAATTATTCTCTACAGAAACATTCTCGCCAATAACAACATCTGCGTTAACAATTAAATTTTCATAAATATAATTGCCTGCAGAAAAAAGCCCTATTACAGCAAGAGCAACTTCAAGTACTTTAAAAGCATATTTTACAATTGTTTTTATTTTCTCTTTCTTATTTGACTTTTCGCACGTCATATCAACCTCTAAATTCTCTTTCAAATATTTCATTTGGTTTCCTAACTTCTTCAGTTTCTAAAAATTCACCATTATCGTTAAATGGAATATCATTAATATGGTGGAATTTATGGAAATCATCTCCTGCATCCCTGATTCGTCTTCGTTCTAAATCTAAATCAATTTTACCCATAGCCAAATTTTTATAATTTCCCTTTAAGTAATTTATATATTCCATATTTGTAGTTTTTGCTCTTTGAAACAATCCTTTTTCTTCTATTAAATTCCACCTTATTGTTGAGATAATCTCTTCATATTCAAGCAATTTTTGTGATAAACCATCTTCAATACCAACATTTATCGGTCTGCCATAACTTATATGTAACTTTGTGATTTTTTCTTTATCAGTTGTAGAATCATAAGTACATTCCATAACCACAGGCACAACAGGGACTTGTGTTTTCTTTGCAATTTCTAAAAAACCAAAACTCATTGGTAAATGTAATTTATTCGGCGATAAGTTCCAAGCACTTTCAGGGAAATATAATATTGAATGACCTTTAAGCAAAATTTCAATCATATCAAGTTTTGCATTTATTCTATTCTCATTATCTTTTTTACTAACTAAAATCAAACCTGTATCAATTTGTGCCAAAAGTAAAAGTTTATTAGCATTTAACGAATGTAGAATTAAACAATATTTTGGATTATAAGGTATTAAGCAAAAACCATCTAACACACTTTGGTGAGTACTTGCAAAAATTACTGTACCATCGGGGATATTTTCTTGACCATCAACTACAATCTCAATTTCACCACCTGCTAAAACTTTAGTAACAGCAGTCGCAATTTTTTCAACACCTTTTTTGAGTTTGGGGCAAATTGTGAGTGCACCTGGTGTTGTGTTTGTAAGTTTTCGGTTTAGTACATAGCTTCTTAAATCTTCATAATATGTAATCAATTCTTCTCTTGAAAGTTTCTTTTCTTCTCTTAAAGATAACAACTTAAATTCAGCTTGATTTTTCTTTTTCATTTATAATCCCCCTTGGGTTATTTTAATCTTTTGTTAAATAAAAATGCTGTGTTGTGGTTTATTGGTATATTTTGCAAATGAGCAAAGGCGTAATTATATTCAACTATGTTTTTGTCAATAAATTTTGTATGTAGTTCTTCTTCATAGTCATAGAATTCCACTTCTGCCATTAAACTATCAATTTCATTTTTCCAATACTCATCAGCCTTTTCATTTCGTGGCAAGTTATCACGCAAATCTATCGCTTTTTCTTCGATAATCTCATACC
>CALBKQ010000137.1 GCA_937895645.1 uncultured Clostridia bacterium | reverse complement strand
CCTTGACCAACATCAAGAAAATATATACTTGTATTTTTATTATTACTAAAATCAAGATAGGATTTAATGGAATTAATTGTTAACGGTAACATAGAATGAGAAATACTTGCATTTTCTATTTTTAAATATCCATCTGATTCGATTTTTTTGAAATCACTCTTGATATTAAAATTAGAATCTAATGTACCGTTTACTTTAATTTGAGCGATATCGTTTTTTATATTAACAATATCCAATAGCGCTATTAATACATTTTTTATGCTTGAAAGATTTATTTTCGCTGAATCTACATGCAAATTAATATTTTGTTTTTTACCTGTTTTATAAAAACCATTCAAAATAAATTTTTCATTTTCATTAACATATAAATTTGAGTCAATATTTATCTTTTCACCTTCAAAAAGCAATTTTAAAAAGCTTTTATCTAAATTTTTACCTTGTAATTTATAATTTAAATCTGTGGCATTTAGATAACCTTTTAAATATATATTTTTGTCTTTTTGGGTAATTTTTAAGTCTGTATCAAAATTAGCACCTAAGTTATAGTTTTTGACTACTTTTATTGGGTTAAAATCTATTTGAGGAATAGATATTGGCTCAGGATTTGCTTGTGTCGTAGTTTGGACTAGTGTCGGCATAAATGAGTCAATTTTGGCATTATAAAGTACATGTGATTTGCCATTTATGCTTAAATTTCCATTTGTAGAAACTTTAATTTTATCTCCTAATTTAAATTCAGAAATTTTAAATTCTGAGCCATTAATTTTCATAATGTCTTTAGTTTTTTCATCAACTAAATTTATTGCATAATTAGTCAACAAAACATCTGGCATGTTGTTTGAAATTTTGATTGGTAATGATTGAGTTTGTTGTGTTTGTTGGCTTGTTGGTTGTTGCAATTTTTTCAATAAATTATTTGCAAATTTTTCAACGTCGTAACGGCCATCTTTTTCTATTGTAATGTTAATAGTAGGTTCGTTAATTTTAATTGGAGATAATTCAATTTTTAGCCCTAATAATGGTAATAATTTAATCCCCGCTTCTCCACTTTTAACAGACATTAATTCTTTTTTATTCAAATATTTTATGGAAATATCATTTAATGCGAGTTTTGTTTGTAAATTCCATGTTGTTTTTAACTTGATATTGCCGATATTTAAATCTAAATCTGATATTTCTTTAACTATTTTATTAATATCAGATTTATAATTATTTAAATCAAGGGCATTTGGTAAAATAAATAAAAATGCAAAGTATATAACAGCTAAAATTGATACTAGGGAAATACCAAATATTTTTAACGCTTTCATCAAAACCTCTCCTTATATAAAACCATTTATAGCATAATTTTAAATCAAAATTTCTATATTGTAAATTTATTGATAATTGCAAAAAATAAGTTATAATATAACCATAAATCAAATGGGGATTATTTAAAATGAACAATAATAAACGTTGGTATGACAAACACGAGAAGGCAGAATTGGCATTTAAATTACTTAAAGAGTTGGATTTTAAAAGTCAATATCAAATTGCACAAGATATAATTTCCATTGCCGGAGCAATAAAAACAGCTCACAGAGAAGAAAATGTTGAACAACCAATTAGTATTGGGTTAGATAGAGTTTTAGGATTATATCAATCTGGTAATATGCGACGTTGGTACGATAAGTATCCTTATTTAAATCAAGCTATTTTAACAATTTCTACTTTGCCAGAAGAAGATTATTTAAATATTATGGAAGGACTATGTGATTCTTTGTCTGCAACACAAGGTTTACATTAATTTAAAAGAGAAAAAAAATGGAATATGCAATAAACATAGAAAATGCAAAAGTTTCACTTCAAGGCAGAGAAATTTTGCATAATATAAATTGGAAAGTTAAAAAAGGTGCAAAATATTTTGTATTAGGTGCAAACGGCTCAGGAAAAACCACACTAGTTAGAACTTTATTAGGATACATTTGGGCGCATTACGGAGCTCAAATAGAAGTTATTGGTGAAAAATTTTGGCATACAGATATAAATGAACTCAGAAAATCTATTGCTTGGATAAGTCCTTTTATTCAAAAAACAATTGAACCAAACACGACTGGTGTTGATATGGTTTTATCCGGAAAAACAGGAACTTTAGGTTATTTTAAAGCGGCGACACAAGATGAATTAGAAATTGTAGAGAAAATATTAACAGATTTGAATGGGCTTCATTTAGCAAACAAGGATTTTTCTAAAATGTCTTCTGGAGAACAAATGAAAATCCTTGTAGCTAGAGCGCTAAATTCCAATCCTAAACTTATGATATTAGATGAACCCAGCGTTTATCTGGATATAACTGAGAGAGAAAACTTCTTAAAAATAATAGATAATCTTGCAAAAACCAAAAAAGATTTAACAATAATATTTATTACACAAAGAATAGAAGACATTTTACCGTCATTTAATGAAGGTATGATTTTAAAATCTGGAGAAATAATATTTGAAGGTAATAGAGAAGAAATTTTAACTCCAGAAATTTTAAAACAGGCGTTTAATGTTGATATTAAATTAATAAAAACAGAAAATGGGCGTTTTTGGAGTATTGTTGAATAATGGATAAAAAAAGATGTTTTTGGGTTGATTTAAAATCTCCTATTTATATCAAATACCATGATGAAGAATGGGGGGTGCCTAAATATGACGATAAGGAACTTTTTGAGTTACTAGTGCTGGAAGGTTTTCAAGCTGGATTATCTTGGCTTACTGTATTAAAAAAACGCGAAGCTTTTCGTCAAGCTTTTGATAATTTTGATGTTAAAAAAGTTGCAAATTATGATGATAAAAAAGTAAGTGAATTGTTACAAAATCCTGCAATTATAAGAAGTAAAAATAAAATTTTAGCCTCAATAAACAACGCGAAAATTTTTATAAAAATTCAAAAAGAATATAAAAGTTTTTCTAATTATATATGGGGATTTTCTGAAAATAAAGTTATAATAAACAAAACAGGTGAATTAATCGTATCGTCTCCACTATCAGACAAAATTTCAAAAGATTTAAAAAAAAGAGGAATGAAATACGTAGGAACAATTATTATTTATTCTTATTTGCAGGCAATAGGAATAATAAACGATCACGACATAAATTGCTATAAATTTAATGCAAATTAAAACGCCCTAAACTTTATGTTCGGGCGTTTTTAATATTCTCTCTTTTAATATCTCGGATTGATTATTTTGAATATGTATCAATAGCTTCAACCGCCATATCACCTGCGCTATACAACTGAGCAGCCGTAATACCTAAAGCCAATGCACCACCGGCTGCACCACCAATTTTCTTTGCTGTTGGTGTTTCCATCAATCTAGCTAACCATGCAGTTGCCTTAGTTTCTTTAAAGAACTTAGAAACATTTTTAGCAAAATCCGCTAACAAGCCTAAATTTTGGGCTTTTAAAACGCCGGCCTTGTCAACCATATGTTGACCAGTCATCGCCATTTTTCTCATAGTGTTTAAACGATTAGCTACAATTGCTGCTCCACCAACACCACCGGCAGCTACGGCACCACCGACAGCAGCTTCTTTATTGTTTACATCGGTTGGGTCTGTAATTGTCTTTTTAACACCATTATAAACTTTGGATGTCATTTCTCCGTTAAAAGAAGGAATGGAGAAAAAAGGTATAACATTCCATACGGGTAGCGAGTTTCCACTTCATCTGACGGGTGAATTACAAGCAGGGGAATATGAAATTGCAGGGAATATAAGTTCACAGTTTATTACAGGGTTGCTTTTTGCACTGCCTATTCTCAATGGTGATAGCAAAATCCGTCTCATTCCACCTGTTGAGTCACGGTCATATTTGAATATTACAATTTGTGCACTTCGCAAGTTTGGAATTGAAATTGAAGAACAAGAAAATCTTTATATAATAAAAGGAAATCAAAAATATATTTCGCCAACTGAAATTACTGTTGACGGTGACTGGTCAAACGGTGCATTTTTCCTTTGTGCAGGGGCGCTCTCAAAAGAGGGAATAACAGTTGCAGGACTTGACATTAACTCGCCACAAGGTGATAAGAAAATTATTGAAATACTGCGTCGTATGGGGGCAGATGTAACTGTTAATGGCACAGAAATTACCGTTAAGAAAAATCGCCTTTTTGGTACAATTGTTGACGCGGGTGATATTCCTGATTTAGTGCCTATAATTTCAGTACTTGCAGCTTGTTGTGAAAAAGGTGCAACTCATATTATAAATGCAGGTCGACTTCGCATAAAAGAAAGTGACCGTATAGAGTCAGTATTCAATATGCTCGACACGGTTGGTGCAGCAGTAAGTGAAACTGATGACGGTCTTGTTATCTGGAGTGATAATGAACTGATAGGCAGAGTGGTAGAGGGCTATAACGACCACAGAATTGTTATGTCGGCAGCAATATTAAGTAGTGAATGTTCAATGCCTGTTGATATTACGGATTATAAAGCAGTAGAAAAATCTTATCCACATTTCTTTAACGATTTTAACAGTTTAGGAGGGAATGCAAATGTCATCAATGACGGGAAATAAAATTAAAATATCGGTTTTCGGTCAATCTCATTCTAATGGTATAGGTGTCGTGATTGACGGACTCCCTGCAGGTAAAAAAATAGATATGGAAAAAGTTATGGCATTTATGTCTCGTCGTGCGCCAGGCAAAAACTCCCTTTCTACTGGAAGAAAAGAAGCGGACACACCTGAAATTATTTCAGGATTTGTTAATGGTGTAACTTGTGGTGCCCCACTTTGCGCAGTAATCAAAAATACAAATCAGCATTCCGCAGATTATAGCAATATTATGGATACACCAAGACCATCTCACGCAGATTTTAGCGGTAATATCCGTTATAACGGATTTAATGATGTGTCAGGTGGCGGTCATTTTTCAGGTCGTCTTACAGCACCACTTTGTTTTGCGGGTGCAGTGTGTATGCAGATTTTAGAAGATATGGGTATAGAAATTCAGGCTCATATTCAGAAAATTAAAGATGTATATGACGATAAAATTGATTTTGTAAATGTGGGCGAATGGAATACCCGAACAAAAGATTTTCCTGTAATCAACGATGAAAAAGGTAAACTTATGATTGCAGAAATTGAAAAAGCGCGTGAAAATGGTGATTCTGTCGGTGGCGTAATTGAGTGCGCAGTTACAGGTGTTAAAGCAGGATTTGGTGACCCAATGTTTGACGGTATTGAAAACCAACTTGCTAAAAATATTTTTGGAATTCCAGCAGTTAAGGGCATTGAGTTCGGCAACGGGTTTGAAGCTACTGACCTTTATGGTAGTGAAAACAACGATGATTTCTGCATAGTTAATGGTGAAATCAAAACTGCAACAAACAATGCAGGTGGAATCAATGGCGGAATTACCAATGGTATGCCTATTATTTTCAGGACTGCAATCAAACCTACCCCATCAATCTACAAAGAACAGAATAGCGTAAGCCTTGTGGACAAAACTGAAAAGAAATTGCAAATTAAAGGCAGACATGACCCTTGCATTGTTCATCGTGCTGTTCCAGTAATTGAGGCAGTTACGACTTTTACATTATTAGACATAATTATATAAGGTGATATTATGGAAGACCTTTCAGTAATAAGAGAAAAAATAAATAATATAGATAATCAGATAATTGAGCTTTGGAAAGACAGAATGGAAACCTGTCTTTCAGTTGCTCAGTATAAAAAAGAAAATAATCTTCCCGTGCTTGATAGTAAACGTGAGCGTGAACTTCTTGACCGCATCAGCAATATGGCAGGTGAGGAATTAGAGGTTTATTCCCGTGTGCTTTATGATACAATTATGACCGTTTCACGTTCTTATCAGCACCGTTATCTTAATACTGATAGCGAGTTGACAGAAAAAATCAGGTCAGCAGTGGAAAATACACAAAAATTATTCCCCCCAAAAGCAATGGTTGCGTGCCAGGGAGTTGAGGGTGCATATTCAGGACTTGCTTGTGAAAAGCTTTTCAAATATCCGACTGTTTCATATTTCAAAACTTGGTATGATGTTGTAAACGCAGTTGAAAAAGGGCTTTGCAAATACGGTGTGCTTCCAATAGAAAATAGCACAGCAGGTAGTGTTAACGGCGTATATGATTTGATGGCAGAACACAACTTTTATGTAGTTAAAAGTATCCGCCTTAAAATAAATCATTGTCTTTTAGGTAATAAAGGCGCAACCCTTGACGGAATTAAAGAAATCTATTCCCATGAACAAGCAATCAATCAATGCAGTGAGTTTTTGCGTGAACACAGTCATATTAAAGTTACAGTTTGTGAAAATACTGCAGTTGCGGCTAAAATGGTTATGGAAAGTGGTCGCACAGATGTTGCGGCAATTTCGTCAGAAAATTGTCGTGATTTGTACGGTATGACTCTAATTTCTGACGACGTGCAGAATAAAGATAATAACTACACTCGTTTTATCTGCATTTCAAAGGATTTAGAAATCTATCCGGGTGCTGATAAAACAAGCTTTGTTCTTACTTTGCCACATCACCCAGGTTCACTTTATCATACTCTTGCAAGATTTTACGCATTGGGTATCAATGTTCAAAAAATTGAAAGCAGACCTATACAGAATAAAGATTTTGAATTTATGTTCTATTTCGATATGTCAGTTTCAGTTTACGATAACGCTTTTTATGAAATTCTTGAGCAGTTAAAAGACGAGTGCGAGTATTTTCACTATTTAGGCAGTTATTCGGAGGTAATGTAATAATGTATGGACTTTTAGGTGAGCATTTGCCTCATAGTTTCTCTCCACAAATCCATAGTGCATTAGGTAACAATGATTATCACCTTTTTGAAGTTGCACCTGAAAATCTTGATACCTTTATGAAGGAGCATAACTTTGAAGGTATCAATGTAACAATACCGTATAAAAAAGCAGTTATTCCTTATCTTGATGTGATTTCCTCTGAGGCACAGAAAATCGGTGCAGTCAATACTGTAAAAGTAAAAGATGGGAAACTTTATGGCGATAATACTGATTATTTCGGTTTTAAGTATATGGTCGAAAAGTCAAAAATCAGTATTAAAGGCAAAAAAGCACTTGTGTTAGGTAGCGGTGGTGCGTCCTTGACAGTACAGGCGGTACTTCACGATATGGGTGCAAGTGAAATCGTAGTTTTGTCACGAAATGGTGACGACAACTATGTTAATATGTATATAAAGCATACTGACGCCCAGATTATTGTAAACACAACCCCTGTTGGAATGTACCCTGACAATCTCAACACTCTTGTTGACCTTGACCGTTTCAAAAATCTTTCGGGTGTGCTTGATGTTGTTTATAACCCACTTAAAACAAGATTGATTTTAGATGCTGAACAAAGAAACATACCGTCTTCAGCAGGACTTTCAATGCTTATAGCACAGGCGAAAAAAGCACACGAAATCTTTTTTGATACAACAGTAGAAAATGAAATCTGTGAACAGATTGAACGCTCACTTACATTACAAATGTGCAATATCATTCTTATTGGTATGGCGGGGTGCGGTAAATCAACAATAGGCAAACGACTTTCGGAACTTTTAAGAAAAGACCTTGTTGATACTGACGAAATGATTGTGAATACAGAGAACAAGCCAATTCCTGAAATTTTTGCAGAAAAAGGCGAAGATTATTTTCGTTGGTGCGAAAATGTTGCAGTGAATATTGCGGGTAAAGAAAAAAGCCAGATAATTGCAACAGGTGGGGGCGTTGTAACACGACTTGAAAATTATAATTCCTTAAAGCAAAACGGAATTATAGTGTTTATCAATCGTGACGCGGATTTGCTCCCAACCAATGGCAGACCACTTTCACAAATGCACGGTGTAAAAGCACTTTACGAAAAGCGTATGCCACTTTATCGTCAGTTTGCCGACATCGAGGTTGACGGTAATGGCACAGTAGAAGAAGTGGCCAACAGAATTGTAAAGGAGATAGTATCTTTATGAAAATTCTTGTAATTAACGGACCAAACATAAACATGTTAGGTATTCGTGAGCCTGGTATTTATGGTAACCAGAATTATGAAACTTTGCTTTGCGATATTGAAAGTTGGGCAAATGAATTGGATTGTGAAGTAGAGTGTTTTCAATCAAATCATGAGGGCGCAATAGTTGACAAAATCCAAGAAGCATATAATAATTTTGATGGAATCGTAATCAACCCTGCCGCTTACACTCATACAAGCGTTGCGATTTTAGATGCTCTCAAATCTGTGGGTATTCCTGCAGTTGAAGTTCATATTTCAGATGTGACTAAGCGTGAAGATTTTCGTCAAATCTCATACGCAGGTATGGCTTGTGAAGAACATATCATTGGTAAAGGGTTAGAGGGCTATCATCTCGCAATGCAATATCTTTGTAACAAGTACAGATAATATAAAACCCCACTCTCAAACGAGAATGGGGTTTTGCTATATCACTTTGCACTTTGCGTTCTGCACTCTGCACTATTTACAAAATACATGCCTTCCAATCGTTGTTACAACCGGTCGTGTTCTAATCCAACGGTTACTTGTTTTTGCAGGATTATAATAGTATATAGCGCCACCCGTCGGGTCCCAACCGTTAATTGCATCTCGCGCTGCTTTCTTTGCAGTGTCATTTGGTGGCACATTCCAGTTGCTGTCTCGTACTGCCGAGAATGCGCCTGATTGATATACAACTCCGGCAATAGAGTCAGGGAAAGAAGAATGTCTTACACGGTTCAATACAACCGCACCCACTGCAACTTGTCCTACATAACTCTCACCTCGTGCCTCTGCACCAATGATTCGTGCAAGAAGATACACATCACTTGAACTGTAACCTCCTGTTGAAGAACTTCCACCTGACCCAAGCCCTAAATATAATAAAGTTTTGCGCCCTGCAATACCATCAACGGTAAGTCCACAATTTTTCTGGAATTGTCGCACTGCTTTTTGCGTTGCTGTTCCATAAATGCCGTCAATAGAGCCTGAGTATAAACCGAGTTCACGCAACTTACTTTGAATTTGTCTGACTTCTTGACCTCGTGAGCCTAATTGAGATAAAGTCTGTGCACTTTCACCATATGTGTACGCTATGGCTGTAATCACTAATACATTTACAAGAATAATGGCAACTATTTGCCACAATACTTGTTTTTTACTTCGCAATTCTTTTTTTGTGTCCATTTTATATATCACTCCGAGTGCTTTATTCGGTATTATATTTTCCTTTATAGGATTTTTTATTCAAAAAACAAGATTAATTGTGGTAAAAATGCGTATTATATACAATATATACTGTGCCAAAAATTTTTTGAAAATTTTTTCAAAAAAATTCAAAAAAGTTGTTGACAAGTGCTTTTTGTTGTGGTATTATATGCAAGCTGTCTGCGAGAGAGCAGAGTTCAACAGCAAAAAAACTTAAAAAAGTTTCAAAAAAACTGTTGACAACCTCGCGGAGTTTTGGTACAATGAAACTCCACCCGCGAAATCGGGTTGGACAGACTGAACCTTGAAAATTAAACAACGACGAGATGATAAAAAGGAACCCTGTAGTTTCTATGAGAGTATGAAAATACTTGATGGAAGTACAAGAAACAGTAATTCTTTTGGATAACAAAAGAGTTAAACAAAACGCATAGCGTTTGAGTTAAAAAGAAGTAAAGAGCTAAAAAGCACTTTAGAAAATGATTTCTACGCCGTAAGGTGTAAAGATACAATTTTTTAGAGAGTTTGATCCTGGCTCAGGACGAACGCTGGCGGCGTGCC
>CALBKQ010000136.1 GCA_937895645.1 uncultured Clostridia bacterium | reverse complement strand
GTCATCTTGTGATTTCTTATTATATCTGTCTGCCACAGGTTTAAGAGCAGATGTCATCTTGCCCATCATTTTATTATCCTGTTTACCATTTGCAAAATATATATCTGAAAAAGCAACAATATCCGCATCTGTATACAAGCCGTATCCTCTTAACTCTTTTTGTGTTTGATAAATTAAATCAACATTTACTTCCTGAGTAAGAGTTGTTTCATTGTAAAATGGCTGGAATGCCTCTTGAATATCCTCTGCAGTATTTACAAAGTCAAGAATAAAAGTATCGTTCTTGTTAGCACATATACGGTTTAATCGAGATAAAGTCTGAACACACTTAACTCCACGAAGTTTCTTATCAACTATCATGGTGTGAAGCAATGGCTCGTCAAATCCAGTCTGATATTTTTCTGCAACAATCAGCACATTGAAGTTGTCATGAAACTCTAATTTGGTTTGTTCTTCACTGATGCGACTACCATCTTTACGAACATTCAACTTTGATTCTGTGTATTCTTCATCATCATCTTTAATGGCACCAGAGAATGCAACAAGAATATCTATATTGTTATAGCCTTTTTCTTCAATGTATCTCTTAACTTCATGATAATAACGAACTGCTGCCAAACGGGATGCCGTTACAACCATCATTTTACCTTTTCCACCAATTGATTTCGATGTGGTAGAAAGGAAAGTTTCAACAATAATTTGAGATTTTTGAGAAATGTTATATGGATGTAATTCTTCAAATCGACGAATTACTTTTGATGCTCTTGATGCAGGAACTTCAGGGTTATCAGTAATTGTTTTGGCAATCTTAAAGCAAGTGTTATAAGTCATATAGTTTTGAAGAACATCCATAATGAACCCTTCTTCAATTGCTTGCTTCATTGAATATACATGAAATGGATGGAAAGAACCGTCTTCATATTCTGTTCCAAACATTTCGAGAGTTTGCTCTTTCGGTGTAGCAGTAAATGCGAAGAATGAAAGATTTTTGTGTCTGCCGTGAACAATCATTTCTTGCACTAACTTATCGTTCGTCTTCAACTTTACCTTCAAGTTCAGCATATTCTCTTAAGGCTTCTTCTGTGTCTGCAAGAGCGGTTTTCAATTTGATAGCTGAGGAACCCGTCTGTGATGAATGAGCTTCGTCCACAATAACAGCAAAATTACGACCGCTTGTGTCATCAACCTCTTTATAGATTACGGGGAACTTCTGTAAGGTAGTTACAATAATTCTGCAACCATTATTTATAGCATCACGAAGGTCACCAGAATTTTTACCTTCACCAATAGTTTCAACAGTACCAAGAGTGTGGTCAAATGACGAAATTGTATCTTGCAATTGAGCATCAAGCACTGTGCGGTCAGTAACGATAATTACAGAAGAGAATATTGCCTTGTTCATTTCATCGTGAAGAGATGCAAGGCGATATGCTGTCCAGGCAATAGAATTTGACTTGCCTGAACCTGCGGAATGCTGAATAAGATAGTTTTTGCCTGAACCTGACGCACGAACATCAGTAACAAGTTTACGAACAACATCTAATTGATGATATCTTGGAAATATCAATCTCTTTGCTTTTTTGTCATGGTGTATAAACTTTTGTAAGATGTCTAATAAACTATCTTTTTGCAACACTTTTTCCCAAAGGTATGCCGTTGGATATCCATCAGGATTGGCAGGGTTGCCTGCACCACCATCACGACCTGCACCGTTAGAGCCTTGGTTAAATGGTAGAAAATATGTTTCGCCTTTTGCCAACTTTGTTGCTATCCATGCTTCTGTATGGTCAACACAGTAGTATGCAAGAATTCTCTTATTGAATTGAAAACAGATTTCTCTTGGGTCACGGTCATACATCCACTGTTCTTTAGCATTGGTAACAGTTTGACCTGTATATTGATTTTTAAGTTCAAGAGCAACAACAGGAATACCGTTAATAACAAGTACCATGTCTATGGAATTCTTGTTCTTATCTGTATAATGCCACTGCCGAACACAATTGCAGACATTCTGTTCATAAAGTAAGTTTGCCGTTTTATTAAGATGAGATTCGGGCTTGAAATAGCAAACACGGAAAGTAATGCCTCTGTATTTAAA
>CALBKQ010000135.1 GCA_937895645.1 uncultured Clostridia bacterium | reverse complement strand
TGGGTCGAGTGCTTTGATAATCGTCTTACAGATGTTGAAATTAAGCAAATTCACGAAAAAGGAAAAGTAACTGTTAAAATCAACCCAATCGTTGATGGTGAAGGCGAAGTAAATACTAAAATCATTTACCCTGTCGGCACAGAATATGCCATCGAAAACAATGAAATCGTAATTAAAAGCCCTGAGCTTTGGTGGACAAGAGAATTAAGTGGTAAAGAAAAGCAGCCACTTTATACGGTAGTTGCAACTTTAGGTGATACAGAAATTACAAAAAAAATCGGTCTCCGTACAATACGCCTTGACCGTTCAAAAGACCAATACGGTAGCAATTTCTGTTTCTATCTTAATGACACACCAATATTCGGTAAAGGTGCTAACTGGATTCTTCCCGACTCACTTATGGGCAGAGTTACAAAAGAAACTTATGACTACTACATTGATTCAGCGTTAAAAGCAAACTTTAATATGATTCGTACTTGGGGTGGCGCATATTACACGCCCGACTATTTCTATGAACAGTGCGATGAAAAAGGTCTTCTTATCTGGCAAGATTTTATGTTTGCTTGTCTTATGTATCCATTCTATGAAGATGATTTCCGTGAAAATGTGCTGACAGAAATCAAATATCAGGTAAAACGCATTAAATCACATCCATCCCTTTGCCTTTGGGGTGGTAATAACGAAATTGAAACAATGTTCTCATATATGCCTGAAAATATGAAAATTGTTCAGTGGTATAAGAAGTTTTTCTATGAAATCTTAAAGGATTTTGTAACCCAACTTGACCCTGACACACCATACATTGAAACCTCTCCAATCGGTGAAAGTTTCCGTAAAGGTGTAACAGGGGATGACCATGGGGATACTCATATGTGGACAGTTTGGCATGGTCAGAAACCGCTTAATTATTACCGTACAAGACCAACTCGTTTTTGTAGTGAATTTGGTCTTGAGTCGTTACCATCAATGGATGCCGTCCGTCAATTCGCGGAAGAAAGTGATTATTACATCACAAGTGATATTTTCAATTCGCATCAGAAATGCCGAAATGGTAACAGAAAAATGCTTTATTACTTGCTTGAAAAATACTATGAGCCACAAAAGTTTGAAGATTTAATCTATATGACAAATCTCATTCAAAAAGAGTGTATTCAGGATGCAACTGAGCATTGGCGAAGAAATCGTCACCGTTGTCATGGTTCACTCTTCTGGCAGTATAACGATTGTTGGCAGGCACCGTCTTGGTCAAGCGTTGACTTTACAGGTAAATGGAAAGCATTACAATACGCTTCTCGTCATTTCTTTGAACCTGTTTGCGTTTCTGTTGAAGAAACAAAGAAAGACTATAAAGTTTATGCAATCAACGATTTAAGAGAAGAAAAGAATGTAAAAATTACTATAACCCTTTCAAACGTTGGTGGTAAAGTTATTTCTTCAAATGAACTTACAAAAACAATCGCTCCACTTTCAAGTGAATGTGTTTTTAGCGCAGATATTAAGGGTAATAAAAAAGAAATTTTCTTGTCAGTTAAAATGTTTGAAGAAGACAAACTAATTTCAGAAAGAACAAAGATTTTTGTGCCTGACCGCTATGTGAAACTTCAGGCAAATACAATCACAAAATCAGTTTTATATGAAAACGGAGAAATTGTTGTAAAACTCAGGTCACCAGTGTTCTGCCGTAGTGTTATGGTCGATATCCCGAATTTCAGTGAGCCATTTTCTGATAACTACTTTGATTTGTTACCAAATGAGGAAAAAGTAGTAACAGTTAAGGCGGATAATTTGTGTGATGTAACTGTAAAATCCCTTGCAGATATTCCTGTAAAAGATTCAAAAATCAAAACTTTTGCATACAGAACAAAGTTTTTCCTTGAACCTGAAAATATGGCAAACTGGTTCTGGTATACAGTAAACTAAAAAATGGACGGTGAAAAACCGTCCATTTTTTACTCGCCTATACAATAATCATTTTTAACAGAAGTAATCACTACTTTTTTTATTTCACCAACAACACCATTTTTACATTTTACAGGTGTGTAGTTTGCAGTGTAGCCTAAATACATATCATCACTTTGTCGGCTTTCAATAAGCACAGAAAGAGTTTTACCAACTTGCTTTTCTAAAAACTCATTTCTGATTTTGTCAGCAACTTTTGAAAGCTCAGCAACTCTTTGGTGTTTAACAGATTTATCAATCTGCCCATCCATTTTATCTGCAACAGTACCACTTCTGCGAGAGTAGGGGAATATATGTATTTTCTCAAATCCTACTTTTTCTGCAAAATGTCTTGTGATTTCAAAATCTTTGTCGCTTTCCTGAGGGAAACCAACCATAATGTCAGTTGTGAGCGTGCAATCTGCAAATTCTTTCCTTAATTTTTCACATAAATTAAAATATTCTTCACTTGTGTAGTGCCTGTTCATCTTTTTAAGAATTTTGTCGCAACCACTTTGTAATGAAATGTGAAATTGAGGGCAAAGCTTTTTGCATTTTGCCATTTTCTCAATCAATTTGTCAGTAATGTGGTCAGGTTCAAGTGAGCCTAAACGAATACGCTCGATTTTCTCGTTTTCACTTACAACTGAAATCGCATCAGCTAAATCAAGGTCAGAGCCTTTACCATAAGCAGAAAGATTTATTCCCACAAGTACGATTTCACGATAACCGTTATCTGCAAGAGCCCCAACTTCTTTTCTGATGTCATCAATAGGTTTCCATCTTATACGACCACGTGCTTTTGGAATTATACAGTATGAACAAAATCTGTCACAACCATCTTCAATTTTTAAGGTAGCCCTTGTGCGTTCTTCAAAGGAGGTTATACCGCTTGAAATTAAAGTTTCGCCTGATTTATGCTGTTCCATATGTAAAACTCTGCAAGATGAGCTAAAATACTCGTTTAGTGATGAAATAAGTAGTTTGTTGTTCTTGTTGCCCAGAACAATATCAGCTTCTGTCAGTTTCTCAGCCATTTGGGGAAAAGATTGTGGCATACATCCTGTAAGTACAACTGTGCTTTCAGGATGTTTCTTTTTGTAATGACGAACACATTGTCTTGTCTTGCGGTCACTTTCACTTGTAACGGTACAGGAGTTTATAACAAAAACATCTGCATCATCTTCGTTTTCAGTAACCTGATATCCATTTTTATTTAATTGTTCACGCATTTCTTGGGTTTCATATTGATTAACTTTGCATCCAAGAGTATGAAAGAACACCTTCATAAAATCACCGAAAACTATTATAACATATATTTTCTTTTTTTCATATAACAATTTGTCCCATTCATATATTTTTTTGGAGGGATATGAATGAAAAAGATTATTTCAATTTTACTATGTGTTTTATTATTGGTGCCTTTGTCAATACCCGCTTATGCAGAAGAAACCGAAACTCTTGCTCAATCACTTTCGGCAAAATCTGCGATTTTAATGGAAGTATCAAGTGGGCAGGTGCTGATGGAGAAAAACGCAGATGAAAAATTGCCACCTGCTTCAATTACAAAAATTATGACACTTTTGCTTGTTATGGAAGAATTAGAAATAGGGTCGATTACTCTTGAAGATAAAGTTACTGCAAGTCGTGAAGCCTCGTCAAAAGGTGGTTCTCAAATTTGGCTTAAAGAGGGCGAAACTATGACAGTGCACGAACTTATTAAAGCCGCAGCAGTGGCAAGTGCTAACGACGCAAGTGCAGCCCTTGCTGAATATATCTCTGGTGACGAAACTGCATTTGTAGCTACAATGAATAATCGTGCTTATGAACTCGGAATGACAAATACGAATTTTGAAAACTGTTCAGGACTTGACGATACTGCTGAAAATCATTATTCAACTGCTCGTGATATTGCAATTATGAGTCGTGAACTTATGAAACACGAAATAATTAAAGAATATACAACTATCTGGATGGACTCGCTTCGCAATGGCGAAACTGAACTTGTAAATACAAACAAATTGGTACGATTTTATGAAGGTGCAACGGGATTAAAAACAGGTACAACATCAAAAGCGGGGTATTGTATAAGTGCAACTGCACAGCGTGACGGTATGGAACTCGTGGCAGTTGTGCTTGGTAGTGATAATAGCACAGACCGTTTTGAAGATGCAAAAAAAATGCTTAATTGGGGCTTTGCTAATTATTCAATTTATGAGCTACAGATTGATATGTCTTTGATTACGGATGTTACAGTACTTTGCGGTGAACAAGATACAATTAAACCTGTTGTGAAAAGTCCTAGTCCTATTTTAATAAAAAAAGGTGCAGAAAATCAGATAACGCAACGGGTTGATATCTGCATTGATGTTGAAGCACCTGTCGAAAAAGGACAAAAACTTGGTGCAGTTTATTTTGAAAAAGATGGCGAAATACTAGCCGAATGTTCTATTGTCAGTGAAAATGCAGTTGCAAAAAGAGGTGCATTTTTTGTATTCAAAATTTTATGGTCAACTTTTGCAAAAAAATAATAAATTTCTATTGAAAAACTTATGATTTTAGGGTAAAATAATAAAAACACTATCACAAAGCGAGGACTAATTCAAAATGGCGTTAAAACTTAACGATAATTATGTTAAGAATTTTATTACTGATGACGAACTTAAGGCTATGGTGCCTGCAGTAGAAGATGCTCATCAGAAAATCATTGACAAAAGTGGTGAAGGTGCTGACTTTTTAGGTTGGGTTGACCTTCCTGTAAATTATGATAAAGAAGAATTTGAAAGAATTAAAAAAGCTGCTGACAAAATCAAGAGCGATTCAAAAGCACTTGTTGTAATCGGTATTGGAGGTTCATATCTTGGTGCTCGTGCAGCGATTGAGTTCTGCACATCACAAAATTATAACCTTATTAAGAAAGATACACCAAATATCTATTTTAGCGGTAATTCAATAAGTGGTAACTCACTTTCAGAACTTGTTGACCTTGTAAAAGACGTTGATTTCTCAATCAACGTTATTTCAAAATCAGGTACAACTACAGAACCTGCTATTGCATTCCGTATTTTCCGTGAACTTCTTATTGAAAAGTATGGTGAAGAAGAGGCTGCAAAGCGTATTTATGTTACAACTGATAAAGCAAGGGGAACACTTAAAGAGTTCTCTGACAAAGCTGGTTATGAAACATTTGTAGTGCCTGATGATGTTGGTGGCAGATATTCAGTCCTTACAGCAGTTGGTCTTCTTCCAATTGCTGTTGCAGGAATTGATATTGATAAGATGATGCAAGGTGCAGCTGATGCCCGTGAAGCATATAGCGTTTGCGATATAGAGAATAACGATTGCTATAAATATGCTGCAATTCGTAATGTTCTTTTACAGAAAGGTAAAGCAGTTGAACTTATGGTTGCTTACGAGCCTGATTTTACAATGATGAATGAATGGTTCAAACAACTTTATGGCGAAAGTGAAGGCAAAGACGGTAAGGGAATTTTCCCATCAAGTGTAATCTGCTCAACAGACTTGCACTCTATGGGTCAATATATTCAGGATGGCGTTCGAATGCTTTTCGAAACTTCAGTTATGTTTACAAAACCAAAGCGTGAAGTTGTAATCAAAGAAGACGAAGTTAATGCTGATGGTCTTAATTTCCTTGCAGGTCAGACTATGGACTTTGTTAACCGTAAGGCATATCAGGGAACATTACTTGCCCATGTTGACGGTGGTGTGCCAAATATCTGCATTGAAGTTCCTGAGATGAACGAATATGAGTTTGGTTATCTTGTTTACTTCTTTGAAAAAGCTTGTGCAATTTCAGGTTATATTCTTGGTGTAAATCCATTTAATCAGCCTGGTGTTGAAAGCTATAAAAAGAATATGTTTGCACTTTTAGGCAAACCCGGCTATGAAAAAGAGAAAGAAGCACTTGAAGAAAGATTAAATTCGTGATATAATAAGAATGTAATTGAATCCCCGGGGTAATTTTCCCGGCGGTACAATAAATAAAAGGAGGAAATTAAAATGATTTCTATTATTTTAGGTCACAAAGGTTCAGGTAAAACAAAGCACTTAATTTCTTGCGTAAACGAAGCTGTTGAAAATTCAAAGGGTAACGTTGTTTGCGTGGAAAAAGAAACTAAGTTAACATATGACGTTAATTATCGTGCAAGACTTATCGCAACAGACGACTACGAAGTTAAGGGTTATGCAGCATTCTTCGGCTTCCTTGCAGGTGTATGTGCAGGTAACCACGACATCACTGATGTACTCATTGACGCTACACTTAAAATCGGCGGCAGAAATTATGATGAACTTGCATCTTTCCTTGAGAAGATTTACGAGCTCGCTTCAGATCATGAAAAGAACTTTGTTTTCACAATCTCAGCTGACAGGGATGAGCTTCCCGCTTCAATCTTCAACTTCTGCACAGTTCTTTAATCAAAGTAACCTACCGCACTGCGGTAGGTTTTTTGGTGTTACAGTTAATTTTTGCGGAGGTAGAAATGGAACACACAGACAATTATTCTTTTTGTAAAAACTATATAGTCGGTGATGAATATATTTTATGGAAAGGCAAGCCCGAAAAAGGACACATATTTCATAAAAGTGATATAGTACTTGTTCCTTTCAGTCTTTTCTGGCTCGGGTTTTCTCTGTTCTGGGAAATCGGGGCTTTTAAAAGCAGCGGCTCGCTTTTCTTTGCTTTGTGGGGGCTGCCTTTTGTTGCAGTGGGTGTATATCTTTTTGTCGGAAGATATATAATGGCTCTTTATCTGAGAAATAAAACGTTTTATGTTGTAACAAACAAGAAGCTAATCATAAAAAAGGGCAACAAGCTTGAAATACGTTATGCAAAGGATCTTCCTCCTATGGAGGTACAGTTTCACAAAAACGGTAACGGAACCATTACTTTTTGGGAAGAGGTTTATACCGGAAGAGGCAGACGTCATAACACTTTTCTTATGCTCGAAAATTTGTCTGATGTTGCCAAAGCACAAAATGCAATTGATTCAATGGAACGCTGAAGGTGATAGTTATGTTCAGAGAATTACAACGAAAAAACAAGGAATTGTCTACCGACGAATGTATCCGTATTCTTAAAAGTGAAAAAAGGGGAGTGCTTTCGGTTCTCGGTGACAATGGCTACCCCTACGGTATGCCGATGAATCACTTTTATAATGAAAATGGAAAATGCTTT
>CALBKQ010000134.1 GCA_937895645.1 uncultured Clostridia bacterium | reverse complement strand
CTCAATCATTTCTTCCGTACAACCGCTACCACCGTCACCGTAACCAAACATAGACATGGTTTGTCCACCCTGGTTTTTATCCTGATATGCTTCCCAGTTTTCCTGAATCTGTGATGGCATATTCCAAGTTATAAAGTGAGTTGGTGGCACACAAGCGTAAACCTCACTACCATCAATACCCTTCCAGATAAAGTTATTATGAGGAAATCTGTTTGTGTCATTCCATGTTGACATTTTGTTTGAAACAAAGTAGTCAACGCCACTCTTTTTAAGGATTTGAGGTAAAATCCAAGAGTTACCAAAAACATCAGGCAACCAACAATTTTTAACTGTTTTACCAAATTTTTCACGGAAATAGTGCTGACCATACATAAACTGACGGATTAAACTTTCAGCACAAGGAATATTACAATCAGGTTCAACATACATAGCGCCAACAGGTTCAAACTGACTGTTTGCAATCTTCTCTTTTAATTCCTCAAATACATCAGGGTAATACTTTTCAAGCATTTCGTAAGTATAAGCCTGAGTGTGAGTGTACTTAAAGTCAGGATATCTGTCCATAAGTCGCAACTGAATAAGAATAGTGCGCAAATTTTTCTGAACAGAGTGAATACGACGCCAATAATACGCAATATCAAGGTGTGAATGTGCCACAAGAGCCACATCACCGTTACCCTTGTAGTCATCATTTGCATAGATTACATCATCAATATATTTTTTGGCAGAAGCCACATCTTCTGTTTTCAAATCGTCAAAATCAATAAGATTAAGTGCATTGTTGATTTCACGATTCAAGAAATTACGATAATCTTCATTAAACAAATCACTTTTTGCAATATCTAACAAAAGTTCAAGGTCATAAACCAAATCAAGAACTGTATGATTAATTGTTGCAAGGTAAGCACCCTCAAAAATCTGACGACAACCACGAACGGAAAGTGATTCAGGGTTTCTCTCGTCATCAGGCTTTGAACGATTATAGCCCTCCATTTCAAAATGAAGAACATCGCTATCAATATATGGTGTTAAAAGAATTCTGTCTCGGTTAGGGTCAACACCACCAACATATTTACCGTTTACTTTTACAATAATTTCAGCCGCAGTTTTAAGTGAAAACCACAACTCTTTACCCTGCAAGTGCTCCGGAATTACCACATCTGCCTCAAAAAATGCAGTACCGTCAGGGGTAAAGTACATATCACCTTTTTTGAGTGGACGCCAACCCTCAGGGTAATACTCATACTGCATTTCTGCAACCTGACGAGCATCACGAACTCTTAAATCTTCTATTTCAAACTTTTCTTCATATATGTATCTTTTTAGCCAACCGAAGCGCAAATCTGTCCATTCTTCAGGACGCATACTTCTTCTTACAACTTTAATATGTGCCATAAACTCACCTTAATCCTTGTCCCAAAAGAATGGTTTCCTCTTTTGTGCAATTACCTTTACGCTTTCACCCATATCGCGCATAACTTCACTTTCAATCCAAGTAAGGCAACGGTCAACAATTAAACATTTTGAACATTCGCCTTGTAAAAGCACGGTGAGAATACCGTTTTCATAAGATACAAAATCGATTTCACCACCATCACCCTGAAGTTTTGGCTTGATTATATTGTTTATGTAATCTTTCATAACTTAACCTTCTATCTGCTTTTTGAGAATAGCACGGATGTTTTCAAGTTTGTCATTTGCGATTTCTTTTGTTTCGCCACACATTGAGTAATAAACTTTAAGTTTTGGTTCTGTGCCTGATGGTCTTACTGCAATCCAACTACCATCTGTAAATGTATATTTAAGCACATTTTCTTTTGGTAAATCGTCAATACCCTTTGAGTAGTCAAACACATTTTTAATGTTTTGGAAAAGTGACTTACCATTCTCACGCATATTTGCCATAATACTTTGAATTTTCTCTGCACCGTCTTTACCTTTAAGCACAAAAGTATCAAGTGCATCAAGATAAAAACCATATTTTGCATAAATATTATTAAGAGCATCAACAAGAGTTCTGCCGTTGTTCTTATGATATGCTGCCATCTGACAAATAAGCATTGACGAAACAACTGCGTCTTTATCTCTTGCGTGAGTGCCTACAAGGTAACCATAAGACTCTTCGTAACCTATTACAAACTCACGGTCGCCGTTAATTTCGTATCTTCCAATCTGGTCACCAATATACTTAAAGCCCGTAAGAGTGTCAACCACTTGAAGTCCGTAACTTCTTGCAATATCTGCACCAACTTCACTTGTAACAATAGTCTTTACAAGTGTTGACTTTTCACTTAATGTATCCTTTTTATGAGAGAGCACAAAATCAACAAGCAATGCACCAATCTGATTGCCTGTCATAAGCACATATTCGCCGTTATGTAAAACCGCAGTACCAACACGGTCGCAGTCAGGGTCTGTGCCAAGTACTAAATCAGCATTTTCAAGTTTTGCTTGTTCTATTGCAATAGTCAATGCATCTTTTTCTTCTGGATTAGGTGAACGAACTGTACTGAAATTACCGTCAGGCAATTCCTGAGATTTTACGATTGATACGTTCATACCTGAAAGTGCTTTTCTTACAGGAATATTTCCTGTACCGTGAAGTGCTGTATAAACGATTTTAAGGTCTGATTTTTCTTCGTAAATTGATTGCTTTTTAACCTCTTTTAAGAATGCGTCAAGTACATCGTCACCAATTTCTTTGATTATTCCCTTTTCAACACCGTCGTCAAAATTCACAATCTCAACTGACTGCAAATCTTCAACTGCGTTTACAAATGTTATTACCTGACTTGCAAATTGTGGCACTAACTGACAACCTTTTTCGTCATAAATTTTGTAACCATTATACTCTTTAGG
>CALBKQ010000133.1 GCA_937895645.1 uncultured Clostridia bacterium | reverse complement strand
GAACTATGATTTATTCTGCAAGTGGTGGACTATTTGGAGTCGGAATAGGAAATGGGCATTTAAGAGATATTTTTGCTGCAACGGAAGACTTGGTTTTTGGTGTTGTATGTGAAGAATTTGGTATGATAATGGCAGGAGCTATTTTACTTTCTTATGTGGCTTTGTTGGTATATTCAATTCGTCATGCGAAATATGCTCGTTCAACTTTTTATGCCATTTCTGCTTGTGGAGCATCTTCCTTGATGCTTTTTCAGGCAGCGCTTAATGTGTTTGGCGTAAACGATTTGCTTCCTCTTACTGGCGTTACACTTCCATTTGTCAGCAGAGGTGGCTCAAGCATTATTTGCTGTTGGATGTTATTGGCATTTATTAAGGCTGTTGACAGAAGCACTTACAGATATGGGGGTGTCCGTCAATGAAATCTATTTCACGCAGAGCGTTAACTCTTTACGCACTGATTTTGCTTTTCCTTGCGGGGTGCGGATTACTCTTTTATAACCTTGTAACTAATGCAGATATCTGGGCAATGAACAGAGCAAATCAGCATTTATATTCAAACGGTACTCTTGCTACTGCAGGTGATATTACCGATATTAATGGTGAAATTCTTGTTACAACTGAAAATGGCAAACGAATTTACCACACCAATAAATATATTCGTCTGGGCACTTTGCATACCGTAGGTGACAGTGCAGGATATATTGCAAGTGGTATTCAGACTTCTTTCAAAGATGAACTTACAGGCTACACTTTAACTGACGGTGTGTATAACCTTAAACGATACGGAAAAGGCAATGATATTAAACTTACACTTAACGCAGAAGTGTGCAAAACTGCATATAAAGCGTTGGGAAGTAAAAAAGGCACCGTTGGAGTTATGAATTACAAAACAGGTGAGATTATCTGTATTGTTTCAAATCCAACATACGATATTTTAGATAAACCAACTGATATAAATACTGATACTACAGGCAAATATGACGGTATTTATATGAACAGATTTTTCTCAGGACTTTACACTCCTGGCTCAACATTCAAGGTGATTACCGCCGCTTGTGCTATCGAGAATATACCCGATATTTATAACCGTACTTTTACATGTAAAGGCAAAGTGCAAATTGGCGAAGGTTATGTAATCTGTAATGGTACTCATGGTAAAGTAGATTTCGAAGAAGCACTTAATAAATCCTGTAATGTGGCATTTGCAGAGATTGCCTATGAATTAGGCAACGAAAAAATGACTGCTACTGCGGAGCGTCTTGGCTTCAACAATACAAACATTATGGTAAGTGATAAAATCCGTAGTGCAAAAAGTAAAATAAGTCTTACTGAGGCTACCGCTCTTGATTTAGGGTGGGCTGGTATTGGTCAATACACAACTCTTATCAATCCTTGCCAGATGCTTACGGTAATGTGCGCTATTGCTAATGACGGTAATGCACCATCACCACAAATTGTAAGCGAAATCAAATCCCCTGAGGGCAAAGTCACATACAGTGCAATCACTGAAACTCTTGGCGAATATTTCACTATAGATACTGCCACAAAGCTTGATGATTTACTTCGTTCAAATGTTAAAAACTATTATGGTGACGGGTATTTCCCACAAATGAAAATGTGTGGAAAAACAGGTACAGCAGAAGTAAGCGACAATGAAGATGCAAAACCTAACGCCTTGTTTGTAGGTTACTCACAACACGAAGATATGCCTTTTGCAATTATTGTTGTAGTTGAAGATACAACTTCAAGTATAAGAAGTGCAGTACCAATCGCATCAAAGGTTATGAGAACAGTAAAAAGTGAATACGTAAATTAAAAAGGGATGCCTCAGCATCCCTTATTTTTTTGATTATTTACCAAACTTTTCAACAAGCGCTTTGTACTCGTCATCAGTAATTGCTACAACTGAACCGTGTCTCGGGAAGAATTCCATACTGTAATCTTCAGATTTCACAGGCTTAAAGTTTTCAAAATCACTTGTCTGTTGCATAAAGAAACGGTCTGTTCCGTATTCATCCATAATCATAACCCATTGGTCTGTTCCTGTTATGTTATAGATTTCACTACCCTCAACACCTGTTGTTGCGAGGGATACTACAACCGGCTCACTTGTGTATGGACCTGTAAGATTTTCACTTGTTACATAAGCGATTGTCTGGTCTTCATCATGCTTAAAGTAAAGGTAATAAATTCCTTTTTCTTCACTGTATGCAATATCACCGTCAATGGTCTGAATTCCAGGTCTTTCATACAAAAGTTGTGGCTCTGTAAGTGTCTTGAAATCAGTTGTATATGCGTAATACATCTGTGCAATATCATTCCATACAGTTGAGTGTGCCCAGTAAACCATATATGCTTGTTTTTCTGCATCCCAGATTGCCTGTGGTGCCCATGCACGAGTAGTTTCTGAATATGTGCCACCGAAATCACGGATATCAATAATTGTTTCGTCTGTCCAGGTAATTAAATCTTTTGATTTCCATGTTACAAGTGCGTGGTTTGAAGTCCAACCCTCTGAACTTTTCATATCTGTACCTATTATGTAATAAAAACCATCTTGCCCTTTAAGAATGTATGGGTCACGGACTGAACGTTTGCCGAGATTCTGAATAATAACAGGCTGATTACCGTTAAGGGCTTCAAAATTATAACCATCTTTGCTCACCGCAAAATGTATTCTTTCTTGCTCAGGGTCATTGCCTACAAAATATGCAAAAAGGTATTTTCCGCTTTCGCTTTTAGCCGGTTGTGCGTAATTCATAACATCCTTTACCCCCAAAATAACAAATGCAATTACTCCTATCAACGCTATAATTACCGCAATAATCACAGCAATTTTTTTAATTGATTTTTTCTTCATAACTACCTCCCTAACTTTTTCTTGAAAGTCAGTTCACTTGCCATTGTAGAACCTAATATGAGAACTGCACCAACAACCCCGAAAATGCTCATTTTCTCACTTAAAATAACGGCTGAAAGAATAATGGCAACAATGGGGTCGATATAACTGAAAAGTGCAACAGTTTGTGTATGCAATTTCTCGATTGTACCAAAATAAAGTGCGTAAGAAAAACCTGTATGCACAACGCCCACAATTAAAAGCATAATAATCACGATTGGTGTGATTTCTACTTGCGAATTATCTTCAACAAGTATTGAATATGGAACTAAAACCGTAGCCGCACTCACAAGCTGAACAATAGTTTTATCATAAATAGGAACAGTCTTGATTTTCTTGTTAAGAACAATAACAGACGCATAAAATGCAGCAGCGCCAAGACCTAAAAGAATACCTTTTAACTCGCCTACTCCTGTAAACCCTGTTTCAATAATGCCTGATACAAGCACCATACCCACAAGCGCAAATGTTACACAAATCGCCTTTTTCAAGGTGATTTGTTCTTTGAATAAAAATGGTGACGCAATAATTACAAACACAGGTGCCATATAGTAACAAAGTGTTGCAGTTGCAACCGATGTGTATTGATATGACTCAAAAAGCAAAATCCAATTAATGCCTATAAACGCACCTGAAAGGCACAGCAAAAGCAAATTGCTTTTAATTGCCTTGAACGATATTTTATCTTTCTTGATAAAAATCAACAAAATCAGAAACAATGCACCTATGTACCCTCTTGAAATAGCAAGAAGCCCCGAAGAAAGTGGCACATATTTTC
>CALBKQ010000132.1 GCA_937895645.1 uncultured Clostridia bacterium | reverse complement strand
CATCAAGTGTTACTAAAACAGTTAATGCTTATCGCTTAGCAAGTTCTTCTTTTAACTATCCATTACACCTTGGTGTTACTGAAGCTGGGACGCTTTATAGCGGAACAATAAAATCAAGTATTGCTATTGGTGCTTTATTATTAGATGGAATAGGAGATACAATAAGAGTTTCATTAACAAGTAATCCTGTTGATGAAATTAAAGCCGCTAAAGAGATTTTATCATCAATTAATTTATACGATAAACCAGAAATAATTTCTTGCCCGACTTGCGGAAGATGTCAATATGATATGTTTACAATAACAAATGAAATTGATAACTTCTTAAATAATTTAAAAACTAATAAAAAGATTAAAGTTGCAATAATGGGATGTGTTGTAAACGGACCTGGTGAAGCAAGAGAGGCTGATATAGGTGTTGCAGGTGGCGACGGTTGTGGCGTAATTTTCAAAAATGGCGAAGTGCTTAAAAAAGTAAATGAAAACGAAATAGTAGACGAATTATTGAAAGAAATAGAAAAAATATAGTGGTGTAATACATATGACGACAGTAAACAAACTTTTTGGTGAGTTTTTTGACTGTAAAAATAATCTGGATTTCTCGGTTGCAGAAATTACAGGCTTTGCAGTTTCAAGAGAAAACAACATCGCAGAACTTACCATAAAGCCATATAGAGTAATTGAAGATGATAGAATAAAAGCCTTTGAAGAAACACTTTCAAAGGCTACAAATGTTAATATAAAAATAATCTGTGACAATTCAAGAAAAGGTTTTACAACAGAATATGCAGATATGGTCATTGAAATTTTAAGAGACCGTGTTGCAGTTGCAAACGGATATTTCAACAATGCAGATTATAAAGTAGAAGACGGTGAGTTCAAAATTCTTCTTAAAAAAGGTGGTAAAGATATTCTTCGTGGGTCAAATGTTGATGATGAAATCGCAAAAATTATAAGAGAGATTTTTGGCGTAAATCTTGAAGTAACATTCCACCAGTACGATTTTGATGTTGAAATTGCACTTGACTCAATGCAAAAACAAATGGAAGAAATGCATAACCGTCAGATTGCTGAACAAAATCCTCAGGCAGCAGTTACAAGAAGTGAAGGTAAAACCCACATTGTGAAAGAAGGTATTCCACTTTACCTTGAAACACAAAAGGCAATTTACGGTAATATAATAAGAACATCAAAACTTCAGAAACTTTGTGATGTTTCAATTGAAAGTGGCGCGGTTGCAGTATGGGGTGAAGTTTTTTCACTTGAAGTACGCACTACCCGTGATGGTAAAAATAATATTATTAATTTCAATATTACAGATAAAACTTACTCTTATACAGTCAAGATTTTTGAAACAGTTGCAAATTCAAAATCATTTCTTGGTGCGTTAAAAGAGGGCGAAACAGTAATAGTTTACGGTAAAGTAAGTTACGATAAATATTCAGGGGAGAATATTATTTCAGCAACTTCCGTAAATACCGTAAAGCCTATCAAGAAACAAGATAACGCAGAAGTTAAACGTGTTGAACTTCACTTGCATACAAATATGTCAGAAATGGATGGAATGACAAGTGCTGACAAACTTGTTAAACGAGCAATAAGCTGGGGTCATACTGCTATTGCAATTACTGACCACGGTAATGCACAGGGTTACCCTGACGCAGTAAAAGGCAAGGGTAAAGACGACATTAAACTGATTTACGGTATTGAGGGTTATCTTATTGATGATATTGGTGACCCTGAAACCTCTTGGGACAAACTTCCTCGTTACCATATTATTTTGCTTGTGCAGAATAAGGTTGGCCTTAAAAATCTATATAAGCTTATTTCACTTTCTCATACAAAGTATTTCCACGCAAGACCTTGTATTCCTCGCTCAAAGCTCAACGAGTTAAGAGAAGGTATTATTCTCGGCTCGGCTTGTGAAGCAGGCGAGCTTATTAAGGCAATCCTTTTTGAGAAAAGTGATGAAGATATTCTAAAAATTGCAGATTATTACGATTATCTTGAAATTCAACCAGACGGAAACAATATGTTTATGATTGAGTCTCACTCTGACCCGAATGCTAAAAATCCTGACAGAAATAAAGAGTATAATCGTATTAAAAATCTTGAAGATATCCGTGATATTAACCGTAAGATTATACATGTTGCAGATAAACTCGGCAAACTTGTGTGCGCTACGGGTGACGTTCACTTTATGGACCCTGAAGACGCAAGTTTTCGTGCAATTCTTATGGCAGGTAAAGGCTTTGACGATGCAGATAATCAAGCACCACTTTATTTCAGAACAACTGAAGAAATGCTTGATGAGTTTCAGTATTTAGGTGAAGATACTGCATATGAAGTTGTTGTTACAAACACAAATAAAATTGCAGATATGATTGAACCCGTTACACCTATTCCAGCGGGAACATTCAACCCTACAATTCCTGGTGCCGAACAAGAACTTCGTGATATCTGTTGGGCAAAAGCAAAAGAGTGGTATGGTGACCCGGTGCCCGAGTATGTTGCAGAACGTCTTGAAATGGAGCTTGAATCCATTATCAAACACGGTTTCGCTGTGCTTTATATTATCGCACAAAAACTTGTATGGGACTCAGAGGCACATGGCTACCATGTAGGTTCCCGTGGTTCTGTTGGCTCATCATTCGTTGCTACAATGGCGGGTATTTCAGAGGTTAATCCTCTTGCTGCACACTATCGTTGTGCAAAGTGTAAGCATAGTGAATTCTTCTTGCACGGTGAATACGGCTCAGGCTTTGATATGCCACCAAAGAATTGTCCTCATTGTGATATTCCAATGATTCGTGACGGTCACGAAATCCCGTTCCAGACATTCCTTGGTTTCCACGGTGATAAAGCACCTGATATTGACCTTAACTTCTCAGGCGACTATCAGGGTAAGGCTCATAGATATACTGAAGAACTTTTTGGTCGTGACCATGTGTTCAAAGCAGGTACAATCGCAACAGTTGCTGACAAAACTGCTTACGGTTATGTTAAAAAATACCTTGAAGAGCGTGGCAGAGTTGTAACCCGTGCCGAAGAAGACCGACTTACAAAAGGTTGCACAGGTATTAAGCGCACAACAGGTCAACACCCAGGCGGTATGGTTGTTGTGCCTAATGAATTTGATGTTTACGATTTTACTGCAGTTCAATATCCTGCAAACAAAATCGGTTCAGATATGGAAACAACTCACTTTGACTTCCATTTCTTGCATGATACAATTCTTAAACTTGATATTCTCGGCCATGATGTGCCTACTCTCTATAAGCATCTTGAAGATATGACGGGAATCAATGTTGTGGA
>CALBKQ010000131.1 GCA_937895645.1 uncultured Clostridia bacterium | reverse complement strand
TTCTTGAGCTTTCAGAGCTCGTTAAAGCAGTAGAAGAAGAATTTGGCGTATCAGCAGCAGCTGCAGTTGCAGTAGCAGCTCCAGTAGCAGGCGGCGCAGACGCAGCAGCAGAAAAGACAGAATTTGACGTTGAACTTACAGAAGTTGGCGCAGAAAAAATCAAGGTTATCAAGGCAGTTCGTGAAGTTACAGGTCTTGGTCTTGCAGAAGCAAAAGCTGTTGTTGACGGTGCTCCTAAAGTACTTAAAGAAGCAGCATCAAAAGAAGACGCTGAAAGCATCAAAGCTAAACTTGAAGAAGTTGGCGCTAAAGTTACTCTTAAATAAGTTAAACTTTAACAAAATCAATCCTCATTCCGTCAGGAATGGGGATTTTTTGACATTATATAATGAACAGAATGTTGATATTTGTTTATTATTAACAAATTATTAACATAATAATTGTTGAACATTTTGAATAAAATATGTTGAATTTCATACAGGATTATGTTATTATGTGCATATAAAGAATATTAAAGGAGGTGCACAGAATGGATTTCAACGCAATTATCGAAACAATCACAGCATTGTTCGCAGACTTTGATATCAATGCAGTTCTTGATGCTATCATGGGTCTCGTTGGTGGTCTTGTTGGTTAATTTAATGTAAAATAGAAGAAGGGTGTGTTAATCACGCCCTTTTTTTATAAGGTGATTTATATGAAAAGAATTATAAGTTTTACTGTTATTATGTTAATGCTTTGTGTTGTTTTAGTAGGTTGTTCAGAAAAAACAGATGTGAAAAACACTACTACGACTGTTAAAAATATTACAGAATCATCAAACACTGAAACCACAACAGAAAGACAAGCTGAAAAACAGACAGAAAAGCAAACTGAAAATAGAACTGATAAAAATACTTCAACTACTACAACAAAAAAATATCAAAGTAATCCTTTGGTAAGTGATGAAGATATGGAAAAAATCGAAAACAGTGATGCTGAGGTTTACTTTACAGATAATCCTGAAAATAAATACATAACTGCAATTGCAGATAAGTATGGTTCAAAAAAAGAAAATCTTATAGCTTTAGTCAAGGTTAATGCTGAGTTTCCAAGTGTATATGTTCTTGAGTTTTCAGGAAAAAGGGATTCAAATGGAGAACTTTTAATGAGTTATGACGAATTTAAATATGTTTACGAAATAAATGAATCAAAAAATACAATAGTTAAAGCAAGTAAAAATGGTCTTGATAATGACGGAGTAAATTTTGTTGAAGCAAAAATTCTTGTTACACTTACAAAAGAGTATTTCATTCCTGAATTACCAAACTTAAAAGAGAATAAAAGATTACCCGAATAAGTATAAAAGCAGTAGAAAACTACTGCTTTTTTTATTGAAAATATATATTTGTTATGGTAAAATTAATTAAATATATGTTTATAAGGGGAATTTTGATTATGTCAAGGTATTCAGACCGAGCAGTTGAACTGTTTATGGAAGGTAAAAACTGTTCTCAAGCAGTTTTTGTAGCTTTTGCAACTGATTTAGGATTATCTGAAGAAACTGCTCTTGCAATATCAATAGGTCTTGGTGGCGGCGTTGGTAGAATGCGTGAAGTATGCGGTGCAGTCAGTGGCAGTGCAATGGTTGTAGGACTTAAATATCCTGAACTTTCAAAAGCAGAAGTTTATGAAAAAGTACGTGCGATTGCAGATGAGTTCAAGAAAACAAATCCATCGATTGTGTGTAAAGAACTTTTAGGACTTTCAAAACCTGAAACTTCAAGTGTCCCTGAGGCAAGAACTCAAGAATATTATCAGAAACGTCCTTGTGTAAAAATTGTTGAAGACGCTGCGTTAGCAACAGAAAAAATATTGTTTGGTGAGGTAAAATAAAATGTCAGGTGCTTATGCTTATTTTGAAAATAATACTGCAATAATCGGTAACGATTATATTGAAAGAAGATTTTCTACAAAAGATAATCGTCTTGTGACAACTGAAATTATCAATAAAAGAATTAACGGTGAAAAATCTGTGAAGTTTGACAGTTTTTCTGCTGAATTTTTCGTTGCTTTCAAAGTAAAGAAACTTTTTGGTTATAAAACAGAATTTTTATCTTCAAATAGCCTTGAACTTGATAAAGTAAATGTGCTTAAGCGCAGAGTTGAATTTGTTTTCAAACCATATACATACAGTGGTGCAAGAATTACATTTATTGTGAATGTTGAGATTGACGATAATAAACACTATATGCATAAATACATTGAAATGATGGTTGACCCTGAACGTCAACACTTAATCACTATTGATTATATTGATTGTGAGCATATTTGTGTCGCTAATCTTGAACAGATGTGGACAATTGGTAATATTGAAAAAGCTCATATCAGTGCTTATCACGCTTCACTTGGTCAACCATTCTATATGAACGGATTGTTCTTCGGTTCAGAGTTTCCTCTTGCTGAAACAAAGATTCGTGATGATGTTGGTTATATCCGTTACTTTAGCGGAAAACGTTTTGATGAACTTAAACTTAATTGCGGACATACCTTCAGAACGTGGAATACTGTGGTAGGTGCAGCCCGTAGCCTTGATGAACGTGTAATTCGTGAAGATTTCTTAACATATATACGTGAAATTTCAAGAAAAATCAAGCCACGTTTTCAATATAATTCCTGGTATGACCATATGCACGATATAACAAATGAAAACATTAGTCACTCCTTTATGGAGATTGAAAAAGGTCTTTCAAAAACACTTGTTCCTCCACTTGATTCTTATGTTGTTGATGATGGATTTGTTGATTGGGACGCAGACTTCTGGGCTTTTAACAAAAAATTTCCTAATGAGCTTTATCCTGCAGTGTCACTTGCAAAAAAATTCTCATCACAATTTGGCTTGTGGAATGGACCAAGAGGTGGATATAACAACAAAACACCATTATTCGGCAAACAAATGGAAAAAGCAGGTAAGGGTGGTTATAATAAGGCTGCAAAAGATGTTTGTGTCTCTTCGCACACTTACATTAAAAATATCACAGATTATTATCTTGATTACACAAAGAAATTTGACATAAATTATTGGAAACTTGACGGATTTCTTCTTACCGACTGCCCAAGCAAAAAGCACGGCCATATAACAGGTGGATACAACGGTATGTATCAATATACTGAAATGTGGGAAAACTGGATTAACATTTTCCATAAAATTCGTTTAAGTCGTGAAACTGTAGGTAAGGATATGTGGATTAATCAGACAAGTTATTCAATTCCAAGCCCTTGGTTCTTACAGTGGTCAGATAGTCTGTGGATTCAGAATAGTGAAGACATCGGATTTATTGATAAATCAACAACAGGCGAGAAATTAAGTGATAAAGATGTTGATAGAACTCTTACTTATCGTGATAATTGCTATCATGATTTCAGCGTTGTAAGAAACTATCAGTTCCCACATGAATTTATATATAATCATGACCCTATTTACGGTAATACTGCAAAAATTTCAATGACAGATGAAGAGTTTCGTAAATATATGTTTATGATGGCAACACGTGGTACTGCATTCTGGGAACTTTATTACTCATATAATATGTTCAATACTGCAAAATGGCGCATAAATGCAGATGCCTTAAGATTTATCCGTAATGATTATGAAACCCTTAAAACATCACAGTTTATTGGTGGTAGTCCTAAAAAAGGTGAGGCTTACGGTTATTCTTGTTGGAGTAAAAATAAGGGAATTATCTCACTTCGCAATCCTGCAAATCATCAGCAGAGTATTACAGTAACACTTGATGAAAATATCGGCGTAAGTAAAGATATGCAAAATCTTAAAATGTCTTATGTTTATCCTTATGACAAGAAAAATGATGGTAAAACATACTCTTATGGTGAAGTTGTTACTGTTAATCTTATGCCACTTGAAGCTTTGATTATGAAGTTTACACAGGTGCAGGAAAAAACACCTGAACTAGTTTATAGCAGATTTGAAAGCGATAGAGAGTTATTACTTTTCTTTAACGACAGAGTTTATATTGATGAAAATGCTGTTTCTTCTGATACAAAAATTAGTAATATTCAGGTGCTTGAAGATTACAGTACTCTTAAAATAACTTTTGCAGAGCCAACCGATAAAACTTTCGTGTCACTTACCGTTAAGAATGCTTTTGGTGATATGACTGATGCTCAAATCAATGCAAAATATTATAAAGATTTTATTTGTGAAGATTTGAAAACACCTTGTGGCAGAGATTTCACAGTTCAATGTACTGTTAATAACACAGACGATGGTGTGTTGTTCGGAATAGGTGATATTGTCAATGTAAGTAACCGTGAGGGCTACGGTGCAATACGATTTGATAATAAAACAAGTCGTGGTGATGTTGCACTTGCTGAAAACGATAAAATTACAGTAGTTTGTGAGCCTAACGGACTCATAAAACTTTATGTAAACAGTGAACTTGCTTGTTCTGTTTATAATGGTGATGAGTATTGTACTGCACTTGAAAATGCAGAAATTACAATTACCGATAAAGTAAGTGACTTAAAAGTTATGTCAAAAGCATTAGATTTTAATGAAATATAGGGGAGTAAGGGATTATGTCAGAGTTGAATAAACAACTTTTAGCAAAAACTTCGGCAAAAGCCTGTGAAGATAATATTATTTTGTGTGGTAATGTGCGTGTAACTGTGCTTACTGCAACAATGCTTCGTGTTGAGTTTTCAACTAATGGTAATTTTACAGATTTACCATCGCAAAGTATCTGGTATAGAGAT
>CALBKQ010000130.1 GCA_937895645.1 uncultured Clostridia bacterium | reverse complement strand
ATTTTCTCCAATTATAAATATAAGTTGATAAAAGTCTTGTTAATGCAATATCATAAACTGCAAATACAATGTTACATATAAGCAACAATAATGGTAATGCAAATTTGCCTAAAAAGTCAATATCATCAAAAGTAATCATAAACACTTTAGACACAACAAAATATGCGGATACAACCGCAACATTGAATACTGCATATTTTACAATCCAAGCGTAAATACCATTGAGTTTTTTCTCGATAAAGCCTTTTAGTATTGGATAATACCCGAAAAACATAGCATACATAACAGCTGCTTCTTTATCGGCAACCACTAACAATGACAATATTGAAACTGCAACATAAACTGCACTTGCAAACTTAGGGCTTATTTCAATGACTATAAGTATTAATAATGCCCCGCAAATTGCAGGTATTGCATAGGTAAGTGTTGCAATAACGCCTGTCATAAACATCAGAACTATTGATAAAGCGGATATTACACCACCAAATGCAACCTTAAATGAGTTAAACTTTTTCTTATTCATACTAGCAACACGGAATCAAATCCCCACCACAACACTCACAGCAACAATCAGCACAAAGAAGACCTGAACAGATATCACAACCATCACAACCATTTGAACTGCTTTGTCTGCGAGTTGTTCTGTAGCCACCATTTGCATTGTTATTTATACTATTAAAAGCGGCTGCGTATTCACGATTTTGTGGGTCCATTGAACAAGCAGTCTGATAACAACGGTATGCCTCATTAAGCCAGCCACGACGCTGATGAATAACACCTTTAAGATAATGCCATTCTGCGTTTCTCATACTTGGATGAATACCATCAAGAATCATTTCTGCATCTTCAATTCGACCACTATTTATTTGTTGACGCACATCTGAAAATTGTGAGTTGTTATTATAATTAGCTTGTTGATTATATGAATTGTTATTTGGGCTGTTATTTGAATAACCAGATGTGCCACGCAAGGTGTTAAGAATAGTGTCATAAGCGTTATTAAGTTCATCCATACGGCGAGTTCTTTCAGCATCAGACATAGGTGTATTGTTAATTTCACCTGCAATTCTTCTGTAAGCATCCATAATATCTTTTTCAGTTGCATTTCTGCCAACACCTAAATATTCATAAGGATTATTCACTTTTGTCACCTCTGTACTTCTTTATTATTTGTTCAAGTCTATAACTTAAACCATCATATATAACATTTTCGATTAAAGGGCTGAATTGATTTTTAGGTTGTTCCTCATAAATCTGTGACAACACACCCGTTGACATATTTATTGACATTATTGCAACATCAATAAAGTTTTCACTATTTTTGAATGGATTGAAAGTCTTTTCTTTTTTATCTTTTTCGTAGTCATCAAATGCATCAAGAAAATAAACTACTCTGCCTAAATGGTAACCAAAATCATAAGCAGATTTTTTTGTAGTTTCACATTCATTGTATGCAAAAAGCCAACCTAACATTTGAGCAGTCGGGTGGGCAGATTCATCAAGAGAAGCATTGCTGTCTTTCTCAATTTCAAATTGTTCACCTATACCCTTTTCGATTTCAGCGAAAATGTCAGGGTATTTTTTAAGTGCTTTTCTTTTAAGGAACGAAAAATACGGCAACAGTAGATATAAAAACAGTTTCTTAATGCCTTTACCGTCTTTAAGATTATCAACAAGTTTGAAATATGCAAGGACAACCGTAATTGTACTTGCCAGTTTATAAATATCACTTTCACAAGTGATTTTCGCACATTTTTTACAAGGATAAAATGTGCATCGAGATTTCGTTGCAGTTACATTTTCATTTGCAAGTCCCATTTTATAAAGCACATAAAAGGCACCATCATAGCTTAAAAGAAATCTCGAGAGAATACCATATTCTTTGCCCATTTCTTTGCAAAGAGTACAATAAACCCCTTTATATGCCTCATATTCTTTTACTTTAAGTTCAGGTTTATAAACAGTTACATATCCGAACATAAATTATCTGTTAATCCCCTTTAGTACTGTTCTTGCAACATATGGTTTATTCATTGTATAAATATGAATACCATTAACACCATTATATAACAAATCGTTGATTTGATTGATTGCAAAGTCGAGTCCTGCTTTTTCTAAATCTTGTGGATTGTCTTTATATTTCTCAAGGAAATCTGATACTTCTTTCGGGAGTTTTGTTCCTGAAAGACAAGTGATTCTATCAACCTGTTTGATATTTGTAATTGGCATAATTCCCGCAAACACAGGAGCATAAATACCTTTATTACGGACTTTATTAAGGAATGAATAGAACAAATCGTTATCATAAAAAAGTTGTGTTATGAGAAAATCCACACCACAATCAACCTTGATTTTAAGATGGTCAATGTCTTTTTCTAAACTATCACATTCAGGGTGGCACTCAGGATAACAAGCCCCACCAATATCAAAATATCCATATTCTTTGATTTTTGATACTAAATCTGACGCGTATGTATAATACTCCCCTTGTGGTTTTACAAAATCTTTTGGAATATCGCCACGCATAGCAAGAATATTATCAATATGATTTTCTTTAAGAGAATCGAAAATACTGTCAATTTTATCTTTTGGAGTTGATGCACAAGTAAGGTGTGCAAGTGCAGTTGTATCAAGACGATTTTTGATTAAAGACGCAATTTTAGTTGTGTATTGACTTGTGCCACCACCTGCACCATATGTAACACTCATAAAATCAGGGTTAAATGCAGCTAATTCACGGACAGACCATTCAATACTCTCAAATGCAGAGTCAGTTTTTGGAGGAAAAACCTCAAAAGAAACTAACTGGTCTTTAACCATAAGTTTTTCAGTAATTCTCATATCATTCACCAATCAAAATAATAACACAAACATTGCAAATTTTCAAGAAAATAACAGTATATTTACATATAATTAACAAATGCCCTCAACTTAAAGATGAGGGCACTAAAATTAGTTGAAAAATTTACTTGCGTTTATGATTTCTTCGTTTGTAACTTTGCCTGTTGGAGTTGCATTAACTGCTTTTTCTGCTTCAGCAGTTAAATCACTATATGGCGTATTGAGTTTGCTATTTACATAATCTGCAAGGTTTTCACCATTGAAGATTGCATTTTGTTCTCTCTTATTACCATATTTATCGAAGAAAGTTCCGTTTTCACAATATGCGGAAGTTTCTATTGCGTTTTCAAAGTCACCATTGTACTGTAAAATACAAAGTTTTGAAATTGCATAATAGTTTGCATCTGTTTCTTTTGCAGTTGTAAAGATTTGCTTTTCGTTTTCTTCTGCATACTTTTTAAGAATAAATGCAGTTTCAGTTGAAACTTTGCCACTAATTACGATTGTATCGGCTTTAAGTAGTGCATCAAAATCAGTTGTTTGTGGTTGTTGATTAAGTACACCAAAACGACCGCCCCTACAGAGAATACCGTTATCAACAGGTAATGCTCGGGTAACAGTTGAGCCAATATAACGATAATCAACTGAACAGAGATTTGAACAGTTTGTGCAAATACTGATTTTTGAGTTTTCTTTAACAGGTACGCTCTTTGTAAATGCAGATTTTTCGCGTAATGCACCTGTTGGACAAAGGGCAACACACTGGCCACAAGCAATACAATCGGTTTCTTTTAATGGTTTTGAAAGTTCAGGCTCAACAAGAGTATTAAATCCACGATTTATAAGACCGATTGCAGATTTACCCATAACTTCTTCACAAACTCTTACACAAAGTCCACAAAGAATACATTTATCTGTATTTCT
>CALBKQ010000129.1 GCA_937895645.1 uncultured Clostridia bacterium | reverse complement strand
GTCATTGCCCCGATGGAAAATCCGGAAGCGATTAAAAGAGCCGTGGCAAGTGGAATGGGAATCTCTGTTGTATCTAAGCTTGCTGCAGAAGAGGAGATGCAAAAAGGCACTCTTCTCGTATTGCCGATTACAGCAGATGGAACGAAGAGGGATATTCATGTGGTATACGATCGCAACCTCCAACCATCACGGACAACAACGCGTTTTATCAAGATGGTAAAGGAGATTCACAAACAGCGAGAGCAGAATGTGTAGAAGGAGAAAACATGGATAATGCGGCTACAACTATGCGTAAACCGGAGACGGTGATTCAAGCGGTTGTAGATGCAATGACTTCAATGGGAAATGCAGGGCGAGGTGCACATGGTGCATCCCTTAGTGCATCCCGAATCATATATAATGCAAGAGAGGCACTGGCACGTTTCTTTCACGCGGGAAATCCAAAGCAGATTGTATTTACGAATAATTCCACCGAGAGTCTGAACATCGCAATAAAAGGGATTCTCAAACCGGGAGACCATGTAATTACAACGATGCTGGAGCACAATTCAGTTCTTCGGCCAATCTATGAAATGCAGGGAAAAGGAGTCGAGGTTACGATTATTTCCGCAGATAAGAAAGGAAACTTTTCTTATGAGGAAATGGAAGCGGCTATTCGGGACAATACTAAGGCAATCGTATGTACCAACGGCTCTAATTTGACAGGTAACTATGTGGATATCGGTCGAGTGGGAGAGATTGCAAAAAAGCATAAGGTGTTATTTGTAGTGGATGCATCACAGACTGCCGGTGTGTATCCGATTGATGTGCAGGAAATGGGAGTTGACATTCTTTGTTTTACAGGGCATAAGGGACTACTTGGACCACAGGGTACAGGCGGTATGTATGTGCGAGAAGGATTGGAGATTCGTCCACTTAAAAGTGGCGGAAGTGGAGTTCAGACCTACAGCAAGCATCACCCGAAGGACATGCCGACAGCTTTGGAGGCAGGAACATTAAACGGACACGGAATCGCCGGACTTCTGGCTGGCGTGGAATACATAGAGAAGGTTGGTATTGATACTATCCGAGAAGAAGAACTAAAGTGGATGTGGAAATTCTATCACGGAGTAAAAGATATTCCGGGAGTGAAAATCTACGGGGATTTTGAAGCGGAAAAACGATGCCCTATCGTCACATTGAATATCGGAGACTATGATTCATCAGAAGTCAGGTAAGATTATAAATATTTCTTCAATCTGGGGCGAAACCGGTGGCTCTTGCGAGGTGCATTATTCCGCTTCTAAGGCGGGGCTTATTGGTATGACAAAAGCACTTGCCAAAGAGGTTGGACTTTCAGGGATTACCGTAAACTGTGTGTCACCTGGTGTGATTTTAACTGATATGACAAGTCATTTTGATGAAGATACAATGAACGAATTAAAAAACGAAACACCATTAAATAAAATCGGTACACCCGAAGATGTTGCAGGGGCAGTCAGTTTTCTTGCTTCCCCAGATTCAGATTTTATTACTGGACAAGATTTAGCCGTTAATGGTGGAATGAATATATAAATTGAAAGTGGAAAATGGAAAGTTGAAAACGAAACACCCGACAAGATTGTCGGGTGTTAATTTTATCTCTTTTTAATCCCCTCAATGAATTTACCGTAGTGTTTTGGCTCAACAAGTGGTGGAAGAAGTTGAACAAACTTTTTGAATACAGAGCAGATTGCCTTATTAGGAATCATCTGGTCAAAGAAGCCGTCAAGAGTTGCAAGAATATCACCCACATACGGTGTGCTTGACGGTGTCATTACAACCTTATCATTTCTTCTGAAATTAAACACCATATTGCGTTTGCCTACTGTCTGAATAGGACGGATTGAAACAAGCAATGTTTCGTCATCAATCCAACTTGCGTTTGAGCAGACTTTGAACTCAATCTGACCTAATGTCATTGTTGAATATCTGTAGTGACCATCCATACCAAGAATAATATTGTTATGTTCGTTGCCTTCACTCCAACGGAAAGTGCATTCTTCACCGTTGAAATTAAATTTAACCATATCAATATTACCTGCTTTGTCACTCATCATATATGTAACGGCAAGTGGTAACACGCTGACTTGGAATCCAACAAGGTTAAGCAAAAGCTTTTTACGGAATTTAATGTATCTGTCTGCGATTTCTTGTTCTTTTTCAGGGTGTACGCTAAGTACAGGTGGTACAGTTTGAGTGGTTTCAAGTTCGGTGTCTTCATCCGCTTCTTCAAAGGCTTTAGGGAAGAATTCAAATATTCCATCAAGACCTGCTTGTTCTTCTGTGATTGAAGAATTAACAACTACTACCGCGTTGTGTTGTGGAAATGCAATACCAAACTGTGAGAACATACCATCTGCACGGAATCCACCTAAATGGTCAAGCCAGAAGCAATATCCGTAACCGTAAGATGAGTCAGTGCCAGGTCTGTTATATTCGTTGTCAATTTGTTTAGAAGATGCAAGTTTTACCCATTCCGCAGGAATAACCTGTTCACCTTTATATTTACCGTTTTTAAGATAGCAAAGCATAAATTTTGCAAGGTCTTCAGTTTTAAGATAAAGTCCCCAGCCACCTGCTTCAACACCATTTCGGTCAGTTTCCCAAAAAGGAAAATCAATTCCCAACGGCTCAAAAAGTCGAGGACGCAAGTATTCACGCATACTCGTTCCTGTAACTTTGTTAATAATTGCAGAAAGCATAAAAATGTTTTCGTTTATGTATAAAAACTTTTCGCCAGGTTCAAAAACCCAAGGGGAGTTGATATAATCTTCAATCCAGTCAACTTTGCCCTTGTCAGACAAAAAACTTGGTTGCTTACCCGATGACATTCTTAAAAGATTATGGACGGTAAGACGCTCAAATCTCTCATCAGGATTTTCTGGCGCGTATTCAGGGAAGAAATCAAGAAGTTTATCGTCTAATGAGATAAGCCCTTCACTAACAGCAAAACCTATTGCAGTTGAGGTAAAAGATTTACTTACCGAATACATAGAATGAGTAGTGTTTTTGTCAAATGGCTCGTTATACCATTCAACTGCCACTTTTCCGTTGCGAATAACCATTAAAGAATGATATTCAAGCCCTTTTTCTTCGGCATTCTTGAAAAAATCATTTACGACCTTTGCAGAAACTCCTGCACTCTGTGGAGTTTTTGCTCTTAATATGGCTTTAGTTGTTGCCATAAAATCCCCTCCATTATCCCTTTACCATTCTTATTTTCTTACGCTTTGCTCTTATGCGATTACGACGGATTATAAGGAAAACATATATAATCACAAGTAATACGAAAAGTGCAAAAAGTATTTTGAAAACAGTACTTGAAAGTACGGCTTTTATACCGTCAAAAATCACAAGGATTATGCTACGACTTACATTTTCACCTGCAATCAAATCAACAGTTGCAACAACATCTTCACCATAAAGAATCTCTGCCTTGCCTAACACATCTCCCTTTTTAATAGGTGCTTTTACTACTTTTGGGGTTTCGCTTTCAATAGGCCTTATTACAAGGCTGCCGGACTCTGTGCCAGATGGCACAAGTGCTGACATCTCTTTTGCAGGAAGAAGTCGCAAATGGTCAATTTTCCAGTTGTATTTAACATCAACAACAGTTACAACATCAGTTGTGTTTGTAACTTTAGTAAGCACAATGTTTTTGAAAGCCCATTCATAGATTTTTTTACTGTCAGTAAATGCAACATTTTCTTCAACATTGTCACCGTCAATGTCATATTGTGGTGCATTCATAACAATAAGCATATAGTTGTAACCGTTTTTAGATGCAGTAGAGATAACACAGTGACCAGCAAGTGCAGTTGTGCCTGTTTTAACACCTGAAATATATGGACTATAATAGTCCTTATACGCAGGGTTCATCATTTTATTTGTGTTGTTAAGATATCTCACATAAGGATATTTGTTAGTTGGTGCAATTTCGTGTCGAAGTGTGCTTGTAATTTCTTTGAATGTAGGATTTTCTAACGCATATTTTGTGATTTTGTAAAGGTCATAAGCAGTTGTAATGTTTCCGCCGCTTTCATCAAGACCGTGAGCGTTGATAAAAGTTGTATTCTCACAACCGAGTTTTTTAACAAAATCATTCATCATTACAACAAAGTTTTCAATACTACCACCGCCAATGTAATCGGCAAGAATGTTTGCAGCGTCAGCAGCAGATGGAATCATAAGAGCATATAAAAGTTCTTTTACAGTGAGAGTTTCACCGGCAAGAATACCAACAGTTGCGGCATTTTGCTCATAAAGTCCGTTAAGAGACTCACGCTTACAAGTTAGGGGAATGCTTAAATCTTCGCAATTTTCAAGCACAAGCATACAAGTAACAATTTTTGTAATTGATGCAGGTGCGGTTTTCTTATCTGCGTTTTTATCAAATATTACAGTTTCGCTATCAGTGTTGACAAGCAACACAACATCAGCTTCTGTCTCTAACAATGAGTTAAAAGATGCGGACGAACCGATTGCGAAAACTCCTATTAAAATTGATATGCAAATTAAAACTGAAATCAGTTTTTTCAAAACAAATCACCCACTTGAAAAATCTTTGCGAAAGTTATAGAATAAGTATATCACAATAAATTTTATTAGTCGATACAGAAAAGGAAATTTTTTGAAATGATTTATATTACAGGAGATACTCACGGGGACCGTAAGCGTCTTTCACGATTTAATTTGCGACAGTTAAAAGAAGGCGACACATTGATTATATGTGGAGATTTCGGTTTTATGTGGAATGACACAAAGCAAGAACGTGACTTCTTAATGAATTTAGGCAAGAGAAAATACAATATTTGTTTTATTGATGGTACTCACGAAAACTTTGATTTGCTGGGAAACTATGAAATCAGTCAATGGAATGGCGGTAAGGTGCATAAGATTTATGGTAATCTTTATCACCTTATGCGTGGCCAGATTTTTCAGATTGAAGGTCAGCGTATTTTCACAATGGGTGGTGGCGAAAGCTCTGACATTGACATAAGAAAAGATGTAGATGCCTGGTCAAAAGACGAAATCCCTACACAAGAAGAACTTTTAGAGGGCGCTGAAAATCTTGAAGTGGCAGGTTATGATATTGATATGATTATCACTCACGAACCCCCGCTTAAAGTTAAGAGTTTCTTAAATCTTAATGATACTGCGGGCTACCGTGTGACTGCCCTTAATGCGTATTTTGAGGAACTTTCAGGTGGATGCAAATTCAGAAAATGGTATTTCGGCTCACTTCATATTGATAAATACATTTCAAAAACTCACCGAGCAGTGTTCAAAGATATTGTAAACGGCGAAACAGGTGAGAAGATATAAAATTAAGGCAGTTCAAACGAACTGCCTTAATTTTTATTCCTTTTCAGTTTGTGTTTCTGTTCGGCTGAAAGAGTCGTTTTGGAAAACGATTGTCATAATACTCTTTTCAGGGAGTTCGATTTCTTTGATTTCACCCTCATAGGTTTGTTGCAATTTCGCATCTTGTGTTGTTGTGAAAACGCTCATATGCTGAGCATCAACTTTGAATTTAATATTTCTGCCAATTCCCTCGTTTACCACAACTGTAACAATTTTGTTATCAGGGGTAAGGTATGAAACGTAGTTTACCCCGTATTTCATAAGGGTAATATTTTCTGCACCGTCTTTTTCTTCAACTGTTTTGATTACATCATTAATATTCTTTTCAGTTGAGATTTTAATGCTGCCTTTTGGAATGAATTTGCTGAAATGAGCAACTGCGTAATATCTCATATCAATTTCATATTCGCTGAAATCGTCAGTTGCAGCAAGAAGTCCGTCGGAGTATTTTTTGCCATCATCACCAATGCCGATTCCGTTAACACCTACCCATGCAGTCCACGAGTTGATATTAGTGAAATTCAAGTCGTTTGCCATAACGCGAGCCTGACGAAGTGCGCCGTCAATAGAATCAATAGGTGCGTCACAAGGAAGGTGACACCATTCTGACATTTCAACGGTTATATCATCAACATTTTCTTTAATCCAGTTGCCAAGACCTATTTTATTGTTTACTAAATCATCTGACCAATAACTATGGTATGACAATGCGCCAAGATATGGGCGGATTTCTGGGTCTTTATAAAGATAATCAAACCATTCATAAAGTCTATGACCTATTTCACCTGACTCCGGACCTGCAAGTTTAACATCAAGATTTCTCTCTTTAATTTCTTTAACAACTGCCTTATATACTGCATAAATGTCTTCAGAGTTGTAGAAACAACCCTCCTGACTCTGATTTACACCTGCAACACCCCAAGACCAGTTTGGCTCGTTAATTGGGCTTATGTATTTAACAGGCACACCTTTTTTAATAAAGTATTCTGCAATGGTAACAAGGTATTCTGCATATGCTTCATAATTTTCAGGTGCAATATTGCTTACCCACCAATTTTCGTTGCCATAAGCTTTTCCATTAAGAGTCATAGAGTAGTGTGGTGAATTCGCAAATAGTACAACAGTATCAATACAACCATAAGAAAGACAAAGGTCTAAAAACTTTTGTGCTGCTGCGTCACGGGTAAAGTCATATTCGAATTTGCCTGTTTCTTCGTTAAGCACATAAAAGCTTTCGGTTTGACGCCAAGGATTTGTAATTTTAGTATTCGGGTTATCTTTAGACCCTGCGCCGATATTGTAACGGTAAATATTAAGACCTAATCCCTCTTTACTGTAAAGAAGTTTTGCAATTTCTTCTGCATATTCACTGTCGCCTGCAAACTGTGACCACCAACAAGCAGAAGCACCGAAACCATCAAGAGTTTCACCTTTCTTGTTTGCGTCAATAGTGAGTTTTACATCAGCAGTCTGTGATTTTTTTATGTACCAGTCTGTATTATAGAAAATCTTTTCATAAAAAACTCCTAACACAGCAATGGTAACTGCAAGTATAACTGCAATTACGGGAATTATAAATTTCAATGCTTTCTTCATATTTTTCACCTTAATAAAAAGGCGGTGGGGTTTTCCCACCGCCGAAGTTCACTTTTTATTCAAAATCCGGCTCGATTACGCCGTAACCTCCGTCATTTCTCTTATAAACAACGCAGATGTCATCAGTTTCAGCGTTGCGGAACATATAAAACATATGCCCTAAAAGTTCCATTTGTAAAATTGCCTCTTCAACAGATTCAGGCTTTAATACAACGGTTTTTGTTCTGACTACTTCAAACTCTTCTTCGTCAAAGTCATCTGCAACAAAAATGTCATCAAAAGAAACATCACGAAGTTTTCTTTCAATACGAGTCTTGTTCTTTCTGATTTGGCGAACAAGTGAGTCGACGCACATATCAAGAGCATCTTCTAAATCGTCACTGCGTTCTTGTGCACGGAAAATCATACTCTTTTTTGTAAGAGTAATTTCACAGATTTTATCGTTCTTTTCAACAGTTGCAGTGATTTTAGCCGTTGCGTCAGGTCCGAAGAATTTCTCAACCTTACGAAGTTTTTCTTCTGCTCTGTTCTTAAAACTCTCTCTTGGGGTGCATTTACGTCCGATAATAGTAATATTCACAACGACATCTCCTTTGCGTATGAAATTTTTTGAACAATCTCTTGTTCACTATTATTGTAGCATATATGCACAGAAAAATAAATAGTTTTAATTAAATTTTATTTATTTTTTACAACACGGCAGTTGCGTGGCGTGTAACATGGCAACCAACATTGACTGCAACGGGAAGTCCTGCAATATGTGTAGGTGCAGTTTCAATGTTTACTGCAAGGGCAGTTGTGTTACCGCCAAAGCCTTGTGGACCAATGTTTGTGTTGTTGATTTTTTCAAGCAAATCTGTTTCCATTTGAGCATAAAATGGGTTTGCGTTTTTTTCATCAGTATTACGACAAAGTGCCTTTTTTGAAAGATATGCACAGTATTCAAAATCTCCACCAATGCCAACACCTAATACGATAGGTGGACAAGGATTGCCACCTGCAATTTTCACTGTTTCAACAATAAAATTCATAATATCTTCTTTGGTGGCAGATGGTGTAAACATTTTTATTCTGCTCATATTTTCACTGCCAAAGCCTTTTGGCGCAACAGTGAGTTTAACACTTTCGCCCGAAACAATTCTTGTGTGAATAACAGCAGGTGTGTTATCGTTTGTGTTTACACGGTCAAGAGGGTCACGGACAATGGATTTTCGTAAAAGTCCGTCAATGTAACCCTGACGCACACCTTCGTTGACAGCGTTTTCAAAATCACCGCCTACAATATGAACATCCTGACCAATTTCGGCAAAAACTACCGCCATACCTGTATCCTGACAAATTGGAATGTTAAGTTCTTTTGCACAGTCAAGATTGTGAAGCAAATCACTCATTACGCTTTTTGGCAAGGTGTTTTCTTCATTTTCATAACCATTTTTAATGCGACAAACCAAATCGTCAGGCAAAATCTTATTTGCTGTAATACATAACTCTTTAATTGTGTCAGTAATTTGTGAGCATAAAATTTCTTTCATATTTATCAACCTAAAACTAAAGGGCAGATAAACTGCCCTTATATTATTTACTTCCTCTGCGATAACCGTTACTGCGAGTTCCACGCTTGTTTGCGTTGCGATTCAAGTCGCTGAACTTATCTTCACTCTGGGTTTTGAATTTAGCCATCATATCTTCAAAAGACATAGGTGCGTTCTGTTCTTCCTGTACGGCACCTTTCCAACCTTTGTTTCCGTTTCTGTTCTGAGTTTTTGGTTTTGCCGGTTTTGGCTTTTCAGGTTGTGGTAATGCCTTTTTTATTGAAAGACTTACCTTGCCTTTTTCGTTGATTTCAATAACTTTGACTTTAACTTTGTCACCTTCAGCCAAGTGCTCGTTAATGTCACTTACATATTCAGCCGCAACCTCGGAAATATGTACCATACCTGTTGTGCCATTGTCAAGTTTTACAAAAGCACCAAAATTTGTTAACCCCGTAACCGTTCCTTCATAAACGGTATCCATGTCAAGCTGCATAGATTAGAAAATCCCCCTAAAAATCCTTAAAGCAAAGTCGATTGTATCGATTTTACGCACCCGGTGTAATGTCATAGAACACTTTTTCGTTAGGCATAATAAAACCCAGCTTTTCACGGGCAACTTGTTCCATATAAGCACTTTTATCTTCATTATCAACAATTGCTTGAAGACGATTATTATTTGTAACAATCTGCTCATACTCACTGTCTAACTGTTCATAGACTTCTTTACGGTCGCGGATTTCAAGTTGCAAGTCGATTATGGTAATAATAAAGTAGCCAACAACAAGAATAAGAGCAAGAGTAAGAATAAAACTTCTGCTTTGCTTTTTCTTTTTAGCAGGTGCTTTACGTTTTGTTGCCATAATCATTCCTCACTTTCATTGAAATCTCGCTTTGTCGGATGTTGCTTCTTTACAAATAAATTATACAACAACAGTTTATTTACTTTCAAGAGGAATTTTGATTTATTTTTGATGTTTTTCGTGTTTTTTCGTCTTTTTATTGATAAGTTGTTAAACAATTTCCTCAATTTACCAAAAACAAATTTGAAGGGATAAGAAAGCACATTAAAAACAGATTTTATAATTTTTTTGACAACTGAAATAAGTTTTTCACTGAATGAGAATATAATTACTCCTAAAGAGAAGTAATATACAAAAAATCCTGCCAAACTGCCAAGTAATAAATAAAGACGAATTTCACCTTCGTTTACGGTAAGGCAGAAAAGCATAAGGGAAAAGCACAGAAAAATACAATAAAGAATATCTGAAATCACCGTTGCAATTTTGCCTTTGCTTATACTTATTCTGACAATACGGAACAAGTCATAAAAAATGCCCATAATAAAGCCAAAACCGAGGGACAATAGAAAGTTTTTTGTTTGAGTTGCTAAACTTAACCCATAAAGATAATCTGTCATCTTAACACCTTAGCGAAAAATCCCTGTGCTTTTGGACGGGTGTCAGTATATGTAAGTGATGAGATTTCACCATCAACCATAAGTTCACTTTGCTCAAGATTTAAGCGTGTTATGTGAAGATTCCAACCACGAATTGTAAGTTCACCTGAATCTGTAATGGCAATTATAGTTTGTTCGTCAAAGGAATCAATATCAGTAACGCCCGAAACGGAAAGTTTTATACGGTCCTCCATAATGATATTGTGGGGCAATTTGTGAATGTTTTTTTCATCTGTCATAGGTATAGACCTCCTTTTACTTAAAGTGTATGAGTGAAAGGACAAAGGTATGACAATATAAAATAGTTTGATAAATTATAGTTTGTTTGAAGGGGGATTTTGTTCTCTATTCTACTGACAGTAGGGTGACTTTTTAGTGTTTTTATGATATTTTATTATCAGGAGATGGTGCTATGAATAATAAAAAAACTGGTCAGTTTATTTCTGTGTTAAGAAAAGAACTGAATTATAGTCAAAAAGATTTGGCTGAAAAGTTGAATGTAACAGATAAAGCAGTTTCAAAATGGGAGACAGGCAGAAGTGCACCTGATGTGTCAATGTTGTTGCCACTTTCAGAAGTGCTTGGAGTTTCGGTAACAGAAATCTTAAAAGGCGAAAGAATATGTGAAGAAGAAATACATACTGCTTCCAATGAAGTGATTGTAATGACTTTGAAAAAGTCAAAAGTCAAAATCATGGTTGCAATCATTTTAGTTTTAATTATTCTTGTTGGTTTAATCTGTTCATATCCTGCATATCATTATTTTTCAACGATTTCGGAAAAGGATTTTGAGAAGGTAAGAGAGCAGGCTATATCATTTTCTGAAAATGAAGAAATAGATTGTATTGCAATAACGCAGAATAGCGACAAGATTGCATATTTGTTTGCAGATGATGAAAATTCATATATGTTGTTGTATGAAAGAAATAAGTTATTTGAAAACAGGATTGAAAATATTGGTGGGTCTGGAGGACCATTGGAAAGCGAATTTGGTTTGGGCTTGTACTGTTTTGGAACTAACGGAGAAACCATCATTGTAATGTTTGGTGCAAATTTAGATGCTGACCGATATAGCTTTAGCTATCAGGGTACTGAACATACGAGAAAAATAAATGATGGTTATGTTTTGGATGTGTTTATTGATAAAGATTATTCTTTTACAAATCCTACAATTATGTCGGTAGGGGACAATGTGATTTTTGAGTCCGAATTTCAAAAGCAAGAAGATAAGGCTGACTAAAGTAGATTTTTAATAAAAATAACTCCCTACAATTTTGTAGGGAGTTTAGTTTTGCAATTATTTAGCAAAAGTGCCTTTCCAATCATCAGGTTCGGCGTTGTAAAGCACATCAAGAAGAATATCAAGAATTTCTGCTATGTTTTCAGTTCCTTTTTTAAGTTTAAGGATTTTCTTAACTCGTTTATTAAAAAGAGCAGACATCGCCTTGTATTCAGGAGTGTCAGGTGTATATGGCTCGTTACCATAATAAAGACTTGTGATTGCATCTAAAACGAAATCTTTAACAATTTTGTTTTTAATTGACTCGTCAACATCTTTGCTTATGCCAAAAAGTTTACCGAATGTGCCGAATGTTGCTTTTTGCAGGAATTTACCAAAAGGCACAAGCACTGGCTTTAACTTATAAATCTTTTCAGGTGTCATACTGAAAGACGTTGAAAGCTCTGCTAATTTATCAATATCATAAGCAGCAGAGTCAAAAATTGCATTTAAGAATTGCAAAAAGTTTGCTTTTGTGTATTCGTCAACGGTTTTGCCCTGTAAATCCCAATTAAAGTTTTCAAGTTTTACGCTGTCAACAAAAACTTCTGTATCGGTCATTTTCACTTTTCGCATAACAGCAGGATAGCCAACTGCAGAAGCAGTATTTATATCGTAAAAATCATTACCTTTTGCAGTAGTCATTTTTGCAATATTCATCATGTGAGTATGACCTGTAAAAATAAATTTTACACCATTATCTGCAAGGATTTCAGAAGTTTTTTCATAGTCACCAAGCATATCACGAAGACTAAAAAGCGGATAAATAGGGCTTGGTGGCAAAACGGGGTGGTGAGTAACTGCAAAAATGTAATCACCGTTTGCTTTTGCGTCGTCAATTTGTTCTTTAATCCACTGGAGGCAGTCGTCATAGTATCCACAGAAGAATTCGTCGCCGTCATCATTAAGACAAAGAAGTCTGTACCCTTCTTGCAATTGAACGCAATATGAATGGCTTGGTTTATGTAATGAAATTGCTTCGCTTATACCGAAATCTTTATAGATTTCTAAAAGTTCGTCACGGTCAGTGCGTGTTGCAGTAAGAATTTCATCACCAACACATTTTTCTGCCTTGCCTGTGCCATTGCCGTTTTCCATATAGTAATCGTGAGTGCCTGTTGTAAGGTACACTTTTTTACCTGCATCTTTAAGACGATAAAGTTTAGGCAGCAAGTCTTTATGACTTTCCATAGCACCATTACAAGTAACGTCACCTGTAATTAGAACTATATTTGTTTCTTTGTCTTCTATGATTTTATCAAAATGTGCATCAATCATAGCGCCTGTTTCTTTAAGACACTTCTGGTCAGAAAGACAAATTTTCTCAAATGCTTTACCCTCTGTACCAAGTTCAAGAGCATAGTGGTGTAAGTCAGTAATCTGATAAAATTTCAAATCAGCCATAATTTATTCTCCTGACGCACGCTTTTCAATAATATAATTGTGTACTTTATCTGCAAGTTCACCATAAACTTTGAATTTCTTACGGAAAACAATAAGTGAAGCAAGGAAGAAGAGCATTGGCACGCCGAAGCAGATAATGCCAATACCTGTTTTTGTTGTATCGTTAAGACCGATGCTTGTCATAATCTGCTCATTGTAGTTCATAATACCAAGACCACCGAAAAGTACAACGGTCTGAATAGTATAAGCCATTTTCTGCAAGAAACCTTTCATTGAGAAAGTAATACTCTCATTTCTTTCGCCGTTTTTGTATTCACCGTAGTCAACAATGTCTGCAAGGAAGATTGTTTGGGATACAAACATTGAAGAAACACCAACGGATGCAAGAATGTAGCAAACGTCCATAATAACGACATTGAGTTTAAGTATAGGACCGGTTATAAGCATAAGCGCATAACCCAATATTGCTGTGCAAAGTGAAATTGTGTATGTTGTTCTTTTTGAGAACCATTTTGAAAGAACAGGCACAACAAGAAGACCTAATACAGAGCCCACAGTACCAATAGTCTGGAAGAGGGATTGTAATTTTGAGTTGCCGAGAGTGTCTGTGAAATAGTAAACTGCAGTCGAGCTTGTTAAGTACCAACCTGCATTTGAAAGCATTGCAAAAATGATAAATACTACAAGTTGGTCATTATTCTTGATAACTGTGAAAATTTGTTTAAGTGAGAATTTTTTCTTTTCGCCGTAAACAACATTAGTTTCTTTTGTAAGAAGCACACAAACAAGAGCAAAGAATACAAGTGCTACACCGCAGATACCTGCCCAGCGTGAAAAGCCACTTGCGCTGTAACCTTTTGCATCAGTAATGCCACTTGAAAGAAGTGGGCAGATAATAGGTGTAAGAATTGAGATTATTCCCTGACCAATACCTGAGAATGTGCGGGCAATAGTTGCCACAAGGTTTCTTTCTTTTTCTTCACTTGTGAATGACGGAACCATTGACCAATAAGGAATATCAGCCATTGTGTTTGTCATACCCCAAAGAATATACATAATGCCTATGTAAATGTAAAGTGGAAGACCACTCATACCAAATGATGTGAACAATAAGAAGAGAACAACTGCATTACAAAGAGCACCTATTAAAATCCAAGGTCTGTATTTACCGTGTTTTGTTCTTGTGTTGTCAACAACTGTGCCCATCATTGGGTCGTTGATACCATCCCAGATACGAGCAATAGGAGTAATTAAAAGCAAAAAGCCTTCCTGAAGTCCTAATACGCTTGAAAGGTAGTATGAAAGGTATGAATAGAACATACCGTAACTCAAATCAAGACCAATAGCACCTACACCATAGCCAAGGGCGGTAGGAATAATAGATTTCTTTTTATTTGTCATTGTTTCGCACCTCATCAATCACTAATTTCATTTCGTCTTCAATTTCAGGGAATTCCCGTGAATAGTTGCCTTGTTTTTCTTCATATTTTGAAAGGGCAAGGCTGAATACGCCAACTGTTGCAGTAACAAGGGGAGCAATTTTTGCAACCTTTATTGCAGTTTTTATAAGTTTTTTAGTGTCCATCAGTCACGAGTCACCACCGTTCCAACTGTTTTTGCACCGATAAATTCTGAAATTATGTTGTATCTTACTCTACCGTTAAGAATTGCAACTTCTTTTACACCGTTTTCAATAAGATTTATAATATTACGGATTTTTGGAATCATACCACCTTTTGCAAGACCGCTATCTAAAAGCATTTTTGCTTTTTCGATTGTGATATGCTCTAAAGCGGTTTTTTCGTTTTGAGTATCAAGGAAAATACCATTAACATCAGTAATATAAACAAGATAATCGGCAGCAAGTGCAAGTGCAATTTGTCCTGCAGCGTCATCTGCATTGATATTTACTGTGCCTAAAGCTGAGCATCTGCCAACCGGGGAGACAACTACCGTATAATCTTTGTTGAGAAGTGTGTCAATAAGTGTTGTGTCAACTTTGCTGATGTCACCGACTCTGCCTAAGGATTTACCGTTAATATATTTAGGGAGAGCAGTTAAAATGTTACCGTCAGTACCGCTTATGCCTACTGCGGAAATATTGCTTTGTGAAAAACGCTCAACAATTTTTTTGTTGACACTTCCCGAAAGAACCATTTCCACAACACCCATTTCTTCGTCGCCTGTAACGCGGTAGCCCTCATAAAACTCTGATTTAAGATTCATTTTATCGAGAGTTTTGCTAATTTCTTTGCCACCACCGTGCACAACAACGATTTTAGCGCCAACCATTGTAAGAAGTGCAATATCTTCAAGAAGATTTTTCATAAGTGTTTCGTCGTCAAGACAACTGCCACCAAGTTTAATTACAACTTTTTTGTTGTGGAGCTTGTGAAGTTGGGGGAGTATGTCTTGCACACTTTTTATCTTTTCATCACTGTCAAGTCCGTTTTTTTTATCGTATTCTTTAAGTGCTTTTATTGTGTATTCAACGTCAGTTGGGCAAGGAATATATTCAACGCCACGCTTTTGTCTTGTTTCGTTGCCTTTACCTGTAATAAGAATTACGCTGTCTGCACCCATTTCGTTGATTGCAGTAGAAATTGCAACTCCACGGTCATCAATAATCTTGTATTTGCCATTTTGTGATTCAACAAAAGAAGCAACTTCCTTTGAAATTTTTTCTAATGGTTCTTCGCCCGGGTCTTCTTCTGTAATATATGTCATATCCGCATACATTCCTGCCATTTCGCCTAAATCTTTACGACGAATAAGTGCTTTGTTACCCGGGCAACCGAATACAATGGCAACCTTTCTGCCAGGGTATTCTTGTCGCACAGATTTGAAAAGATTTTCAAAACTCATTCTGTTGTGAGCATAGTCAACAATGGCAGTAATACGCTTGTCCGCATTTTCATAAACTTCCATTCGACCACTTGAACGGGCTTTAAGAAGTCCTGTGTAAATGTATTGTTCAGGGATACCTAATTTTACACAAACAGCAATAGCGCAAAGTGCATTTTCAACATTGAAAAGCCCCGGAATTGTAAGTGTAAAATCACGGTCAAAATCTTTAGTTTTAACTGTGAAAACTGTGTCGGAGCCATCTTTACGAATGTTGTAGCCGTAAACATCTGCATTCGAATTTTTTGTACTGAAAGTAATAACTTCAGGTGCGTTTTCTGATGCTTTTATAACATCTTCGCTACGGTCAGTATCAAGATTTACAACTGCAGTTTTGCATTGTGTAAAAATCTTCATTTTTGACTGGAAATAATCTTCAAAATCAGGGTGTTCAATAGCGCTTATGTGGTCAATACCGATATTAAGATAACAACCGATTGTAAAAGTTACACCATCTGTTCTTCCGTATTTAAGTGCTTGTGAAGAAACCTCCATTGTAAAATGCTCTATGTCACTTTTAACGGCATTGTCAAAATGTTTGTGCAAATCAAATGGTTCGGGAGTTGTAAGATGACTTTCAATATTGATTATACCGTCATAAGTGTCGATTGAAGAAACAATAGCACTTTTTTTCTTGCCTAAAGCAGTTAAATATTCGTCTTCAATGTATTTTATAAAGTACGCAGTAGTGGATTTGCCTTTTGTACCTGTAATACCAACAAGGTTTAACTTGTCCCACGCGTTGTTATAGAAAAAGTTTGCAGAAAGATACATTGACTTTCTTATGTCTGACACAAGAATACAAGGAGCATCTGTGTTATATTTCTTTTCTGAAACATAAGCAGTTGCACCATTTTCTAATGCATCAAGCAAAAACTGTTCTTTGAAATGTGCCCCTTTACAGAAAAACAAAGTATCTGCTTTTAAGTCCTGTGAGTTGTATGAAACAAATCCCACAGGGGAGTTTTCATCACATTCTATGCTTGTAAGTATTGAGTTTTCCTTAAAAAGTTCAATGAAATCTTTAAGTGTAAGCATTTTCTTGCTCCTTTACTTTTTCATCTGGTCTAAAGTTTTTTCGTATGATGGCAAAAATTCTTTTGCAAAAATTTTAACTTCTTCTAATTCACTTTTTTCAATGGACTTAAGAAGTCTTTCTTCTGCCTCAATAAATTCACTGTTACCTGCCTTGCGCTCATCAACACATTTTAAGTAACCGCTGATTTTGTCAGCAGCCTTAACAAGTTTCCATAATTCTTTATCTTCTGCTTTTCTTTTGAAAAGTGGCTCATAAGATGGCAATAAATCTTCGGGTAGCATAGAAAGAAGTTGCTTTGATGCGTTCTTTTCAACTGCTTTGTATGCCTCTTTTGTTTCAGTGCTATAGTATTTTACCGGTGTAGGCAAATCGCCTGTGATAATTTCAGGCACGTCGTGGTAAAGCCCTAAAAGCGATGCTCTTTCACAGTTGTAATTTTTGCCTAAACGTTGATTTCCTATACTTGCAAGAGCGTAGCAAAGCTGAGCCACTTCTGCAGAATGCTCACTTAATGTTTCATAACGGGTGTTTCGCATAAGTGCCCAACGATTTATGTATTTAATTCTACTTGCAAATGCAAAAAAATCATTTTTGCCCATTAGATGTCCTCTTCTCTAAAACTGATATTCAATCCATCACGGTTCATTTTTACTTTTGTGTATTTAACACCTGCAGCGTCAAACATTCTGCGTGATTCACGATTGTTAAGACTGTCTTTGTATTTATCTGAAAGGAACATAACTTCTTTAATTCCACTCTGAATAATTGCTTTTGCACATTCGTTGCAAGGGAAGAGTGCTACATAAATTTTACAACCATTTAAGTTTCTGCCACCGTTATTAAGAATAGCGTTTAATTCAGCGTGGCAAACATAAGGGTATTTTGTATCAAATTCGTCACCAGTTCTATCCCAAGGGAACTCGTCATCATCACAACCGTGTGGGAAACCATTGTAACCTACTGACATAATTTTGTTGTTATTGTCAACAATACAAGCACCAACTTGTGTGCTTGGGTCTTTACTTCTTCTTGCAGAAAGAAGTGCAATCCCCATAAAATATTCGTCCCATGAAATATAGTCTTCTCTTTTAGCCATTTCCTTTTTCTCCTTTTACTTTATCCCAATATAGTTTTGCTGTTTGTTCGTTTTTGTTGTCGCCAAATTCATAATATTTTCTATTTTTCAAAGCATCGGGCAAATACTGTTGTTTTACCCAACGGTTAGGATAGTCATGAGGGTACAAGTAGTTCTGACCTTTCACTTCTGCGTCTTCACCATCAAAATGCTTATTTTGTAACTGCCTTGGTATTTTTCCGTAATTGCCTTTGCGAACATCATCTAATGCTGCAAAAATTCCGTCGTGTGCAGTGTTAGATTTAGGGCTTGTAGCCACTAAAACAACTGCATCGGCAAGTGGAATTGCAGCTTCAGGCATACCTACCTGCATTGCAATATCACAAGCAGATTTTACAATAGGAATAATCTGTGGGTAAGCAAGTCCTACATCTTCACTAGCACAAACGAGTAATCTGCGAATTGCTGAAACCATATCGCCTGCTTCGAGTAATCTTGCAAGGTAATGGAGTGCTGCGTCAGGGTCACTGCCACGCATACTTTTTTGATAAGCAGAAAGAATATCATAATGCTCATCACCGAATTTATCATAACGGAAAGTGTTTTTCATTGTGAGTGCGCCCGTGTTTTCAAGAGTGATAACACGTTTGTCGTCTATGACACTTGCAGAAAGCACACAAAGTTCAACAAAGTTAAGTGATTTTCGCACATCACCGCCACAAGCGGTTGCAATATGCTCACAAACACCGTCTTCAATTTCTAACTTAATTCCTGTTTCTTCTTCAAGAAAAGCAAATCCACGCTGAATGTTAGGAATAACATCTTCAGGTGTTACTGACTTAAATTCAAATACTGTACAACGGGAAAGCACCGCTGAGTAAATGTAGAAATACGGATTTTCAGTAGTTGATGCAATCAGTGTGATTTTGCCACTTTCAATGTATTCAAGCAAAGACTGTTGTTGCTTTTTGTTGAAATACTGGATTTCGTCAAGATACAGCAAAATTCCGTTAGGTGCGGCAAAAGTGTCTAGTTCACTTACGATTGCTTTAATATCAGCAGTACTTGCATTTGTACCGTTAATGTGGTGGAGTTTGCGATTTGTATTTTTCGCAATAATCCGTGCAAGTGTAGTTTTGCCTGTGCCTGATGGACCGTAAAATATTAAATTTGGAAGATACCCTGACTCAACAATGTTGCGTAAAGGCATATTTTCACCTAAAAGGTGGCGTTGCCCAACCATATCATCAATGGTTTGTGGGCGAAGTCGGTCTGCTAAAGGTGTTGACATATTTTCACTTCACTATATCTAAAATTTCTTCTGCTTTATCTACAATATATTCGGCTTTGTACTCCTTAAAATCTTCGATAGTGCCAAAGCCATAAGTAACTGCAAGGCAAGGAATACCAACCTGATGTGCACCGCCAATATCAAATTTCGTGTCACCAATCATAAGAGTATTATTGAGACTTGCACCAATGTTTTTCATAGCATTTTCTATAACGGTTGCTTTGCTTTCGCTGGTGTTATCAAACTCTGTACCGCCAAGAAAATCGAAATATTTCTTGATGTCAAGATTTTCACAAATCTGGTCAATAAAATGCAAAGGTTTTGAAGACGCAGTTGCAAGAATGTAACCTTGTTCTTTAAGAGCTTTAAGAGTTTCGGCAACGCCATCATAAAGACAACTTTCAAGATAGCCCTTTACTCTGTAACACTCGCGG
>CALBKQ010000128.1 GCA_937895645.1 uncultured Clostridia bacterium | reverse complement strand
GCAAGGCTATGCTCAGAGGTATGGTAACATATCTTATTGAGAACGGTCAGATTGAAACAACAGTTACAAGAGCCAAAGAAGTTAAGGCTATGGCTGAAAAGATGATTACAATCGCAAAAGACAGCAGTCTTCATTCAAAGAGACAGGTTTATTCTTACATCACAAAAGAAGCAGTTGCTAAAAAGTTGATGGAAGAAGTTGCACCTAAGTATGCTGATAAAAACGGTGGTTACACACGTATTATCAAAACTGGTCCAAGAAGAGGCGATGCTGCTGAAATGTGCATCATCGAACTTATCAATGACTAATGCGGTAAGGCTTTAATAAACCAATAAAATTAACCCCTCGGGATTTCCGAGGGGTATTTTTTATGCTTGTTATTTTGTTATTTGTCCTTATATTTTACTTGCAAGAATTTATCAAATTCACGGTAGAAGTAAGCCGAGCCGATTACAAATGAAACCAAAGTGATTATAAGATAAAGTGCAAGGTTACTATTGCAACCGAATATGCTGCCACAATGCATTTTGCAAATCACAGCAGTTTCAATGCTTATAATTGACATAATAAGAAAAACTGAATAAGCAAGGCAGAAAACAACCTTACCATAAGTGGTCTTTGCAAATTCTCTGAAATACTTTTTAAGGTCTTCGTTTTTCAAATCGTAGATTGTCATAATTATTCCTCCACAAATCTACCCATAACCATAACTTTTTGAATGTTGATATTATCGTCAAAAAGAAGAATATCGGCATCATACCCCTCTTTAATATAACCTTTGTGGTCGTCAATACCGATTACCTTTGCAGGTGTTGAAGATGCCATTTTAACCGCATCATAAATCGGTGCACCAACCCTCTTGTACATATTTCGCACAAGCATATCGGTAGTAGCAGCACTACCTGCAAGACAACTTCTGTCAGCAAGTTTCATAACATTATCTTCGTAAATCACTTCAAGACCATTTTCCTGCATACAGATTTCACCGTCTTTAAGGTTACTTGCTGCAAATTCAAGACCATCAGTTATAAGGTACATTCCGTCTGCGCCTTTACACTTGTAAATGAGTTTAAGTACACCAAGTGGCAAATGACGTAAATCAGCAATTACCTGTACTGTGTAGCGGTCGTCAACAAGACCTGCCTCAACTGCACCTGCAACACGGAAAATTCCACGCTTGAAACAACTTGTTGATGCGTTGTAAATGTGTGTGAAATCTGAAAATCCGTGGTCTAGGGCCTTGATTGTAGTATCATAATCTGCTTTTGTGTGGGCAACTGATACAACAATGCCTTTTTCTTTAAGTTTTTCGCCTAATTCGTATGCGCCGTCAATTTCAGGTGCAACACCCATAATACGAACTTTGTCCCAACACTCAAGTAACGGGGTAGGGTCATCTTTTAATGGTGAGAGAATGTTTTCTTCACTTTGTGCGCCCTTGTTTTCAGGGTTTAAGTATGGCCCCTCAAAATGAACACCTAAAATATTAGCGTCAGTGCATTGTTCACTTGCTTTTTTTATGTATTCAGTAACATCGAGCAACTGTTCTACAGGGGCTGCAAGAGTTGTGGGGAGAATACTTGTTGTACCGTGCAATGCGTGGGCTTTTGCCATTTTGCAAAGCTTGTCACTATCGCAACACATAGCAGAAATTCCGCCACCACCGTGAACGTGCAAATCAATAAATCCTGCTGAAAGATAAAGCCCATCACAGTCAATTACTTCAGCATCTGTGTTGATTTCTTCTGCAATTTTAAGAATTTTACTTTCGTCAACAAGTACAGAAAGTTTTTTCACTTCGTTTTCAAGCACAACATTCGCATTTTTGAAAAGTATCATAATATCACCTTAATTTTATTCCTATACAAATATATCCGTTATTTTCAATATCTATAACTGCATATTCATCATCTTTCAAAGCACCGGGACAAAACAGTTTAATACCGTCAAAAACATCTTCTTGCTGTCTGTGATTGTGTCCATAAAGTGCCAGTTTGCAATCATTTTGCTTTGCAACAGTTACAAGATTCCCAAGGCTGCTTTTTACATACTCATAGTGGCCGTGAGTAATATAGATTTTCATTCCGCCCTCGCAGATAATTGCGTTTTTGGGGTAGTCACAATGAAAATCGTTGTTGCCCTTGACTGCATAAATTCTTTTACCCTCTAAAAGAGGGTTGCAACGCTCAAAATCAAGGTGACCATCACCTAAAAATACAACTGCTTCTGCGGTTGGTTGAGCGTTAATTGCTTTTTTCATAGAAAAGTAATCACCGTGAGAATCGGACAAAACAAGTATTCGCAATCATATCACCACTTTCTGCTTCATATTATATTATACAATATAATGGTGGTGTTTTCAATGAGTAACAATAATTTTGATGAAATAGTAGAAAAAATGAAAAATCAAAAGGATAAAAATGAAGCACAGGACTTTTTAATGAAAAAATTAAATCCGTCTCAAAGCAAAAAACTACAAGAGGTTATGAGTGACAGAAGCGCCCTTGAGCAACTGCTTTCAACCCCACAAGCGCGAGAATTATTGAGAAAGTTTACGGAGGAGAAAAATGATTGATATTGAAAACTTGTTGGCATCAGTAAGTGATGAAGATATGGCAAAAATCAAAAGTGTAGCAGAAACCTTAATGAATAATGAACCAAAAGAAAAGTCAAAAGAAACGCCAAAAACTCCCGATTTCCCCATTGATATGAATACGGTCAGTAAAATTATGGGTGTAATGGGGCAAATGAATAAAGAAGATTATCGCACCCGTCTTATCGGGGACTTAAAACCTATGCTTAATAGTGAAAGGCAGAAAAAGGCGGACGAAGCAATTAAGTTTTTACAACTTATGCAGGTGCTACCACTTCTGAAAGGATTGTTTTAGATGAACAATTATTCTTATTCCGAAATCCAGAATATGCAACAAAAAGCAATGGCACGAGTTCGACAAATGCAGAAGAATACTGACGCAGTGTTAGAAAAAGCACAACAGGATTTTGTGAGCGAAAAGCCTAAACCACAACCACAGCATACTTCTGCACCAATTACACCAAAGGTGACTAATATGCCTCCTAATTTCCCCGAAAACAGTATTTATCCAAGTTTTAAGGAGTTTTTTAAGGAAGAAATCAAAGATACACCAAAGCCACAGAAAAAAGAGACTAAGCCACAACAACATAGCAAACAGAATACGCTGGAAACTCTTTTTGCCGAGCCTGACAAAGCAATGCTAATGGGACTTATAATGCTTCTTAAAAGCGAGGGTGCTGACGAAATGCTTATAATGGCATTATTGTATATTTTGTCTTGACAATAGGGTGTATTTGCATTACAATTATTGAGCAATTAAATAACCAGATGAAACGGATTGAAAGGCAACTGACTGTCCGTTGATGGTATTCCGGAGAATTCCACAGGTTGTGGATACCGAAGGTGCAAAGCGTAATGCTAATCTCTCAGGTCAAAGGACGGATAATTCTTTTAGATTTTTCAGGACTGAGTGCATTATGCTTTCAGTCCTTAATTTTTTTTGAAAAGGTGAAAATAGTGAGTTTTAATGAAATCCTTGTAGCAATTGACGATTTTGTGTGGGGCGTGCCACTTATGGTACTTATTTTAGTAGGTGGACTGTTGCTTACATGCAAAACAAAACTTATTCAGATTTTTCATTTGCCATTAGCACTAAAATGGATGGTGCAGGAAGAAGAGGGTGGCAAAGGCGATATTTCATCATTCGGTGCATTATGTACTGCTCTTTCTGCAACAATCGGTACAGGTAATATCGTGGGTGTTGCAACTGCAATTTGTGCAGGTGGCCCAGGGGCATTATTCTGGATGCTTGTTGCAGCATTTCTTGGTATGGCAACAAAATATGCTGAAGGTTTTTTAGCAGTAAAATACCGTATTACAACAATTGATGGCCGTAAACTTGGCGGACCATTCTATTACATAGAAAATGGTATGGGTGAGAAGTGGAGATGGCTTGCAAAAGCCTTTGCATTTTTTGGCGTTTGTGCTGGTCTTATGGGGATTGGTACATTTACTCAGGTAAATGGTATTTCGTCAGCAATAAATTCTTTCTTTGACGCAAACAACACTAATACAGTAAACATTCCATTCATTGGTGAATATTCATGGTCTGTGGTAATTGCGTCAATTGTACTTGCACTTTGTGTAGGTCTTGTGCTTATTGGTGGTATTAAAAGAATTTCAAGTGTTGCAACAATAGTTGTGCCGTTTATGGCAATTGCTTATGTAGTTTTTGCACTTATGCTCATATTCTCAAATCTTGATAAAATACCAATGGCAGTTGAACTTGTTGTTAAAGGTGCATTTAATCCATCTGCTGTAACAGGTGGTGTTGTGGGTACAATGTTTATTGCAATGCAAAAAGGTGTTGCCCGTGGTATTTTCTCAAATGAGGCAGGTCTGGGCTCCGCCCCTATTGCGTCTGCAGCAGCAAAAACTAAAGAGCCTGTACGTCAGGGTCTTGTTACAATGACAGGTACATTTCTTGATACAATTGTTATCTGCACAATGACGGGCCTTTCAATCATAATCACAGGTGCGTGGAAAATAGAGGGACTTGAAGGCGTTGGTGTTACATCTTACGCTTTTGGCGAAGGTATTTCATTCTTACCTGAAAAGGTAACATCATTTATACTTATGCTCTGTCTTGTTTTCTTTGCATTTACAACAATTCTTGGTTGGGATTACTATTCAGAAAGTTGTCTTGAATACCTTACAAATGGTAACAAAAAGGCAGTTAAGGTTTTTAGATATTTTTACATTCTTGCTGTGTTTATTGGCCCTTATATGACAATTTCAGCAGTATGGACTATTGCAGATATCTTTAATGGACTTATGGCAATTCCTAATATGATTGCATTGTTTGCTTTATCAGGAGTAGTTGCAAAAGATACAAAAAAATTCTTTGATAAAAGGAAAATGGAAAAACAGTAAAAAATAAAAGTGTACTCATTGAGTACACTTTATTTCTTCTCATTTATAAATGCTCTAAAAAGTGGCAGACAAGATGAAAAGAATTTTTTATAGCTTTCACAGTAATCACGGTCAGCACGTGTGCGTTTGCAACCACCGGCACGGCAAACGGGGTAGAAATTACATTGTTTGCATTTATCAGGCACTGCAAGACTTTCACGCAAAAACTCTATTGCTTTATCGCAGTGAGCCAATGTATCAAAATTTTCATTTTCGTCATTGATATTGCCCAAATACCATTCATCTGTGCAATAGAAGTCACAAGGGTAAATATTACCGTTACCCTCTGCAACAAACTGGTGCATACAGTGACCACACATACCGCACTGTTCGGTCTTGTTACCTAAAAACTGATGCACAATGTTATCAAACCAACGCACACTTGTGTATTGACCCCTTACATAATCTTTAACATAATAGTTAAAGCATTTTATAAGAAAATCCCCATATTGCTCAGGTGTCATATAGAGTTCACTTTCGGTGTTGTCGTTAAATGGTCGTAAGCAAGGAATAAATTGTAAATACTTAAAACCTTTGTTGCGGAAAAACTTATAAATATCATCAATATTATCGGCACAATACCCTGTAAGAACAGTTAGGATATTGAATTCAACCTTGTGCCTTTTGAATTTTTCAGCAGCATTAAGAATACGGTAAAAAGTGTTTTCGCGATTTGCGTCAACACGGAACTTGTTATGCTTAAAGTTCCCGTCAAGACTTAACCCTACAAGGAAATTGTTTTTATGAAAAAACTCGCACCACTGGTCAGTGACCAATGTACCATTTGTCTGTGTACTAAAATAAATCTGACTATTAAGCTTGTTTGCAGATTTTACCTTTTCTACAAAATGTTCAAAATAGTTAAGACCTGCCATTAAAGGCTCGCCACCCTGAAAAGCAAATGCAACACTTTCACCGTTGGCGAAATTAATAGCCTTTTCTATTAAATTGTCAGCAGTTTCATTTGTCATAATACCAAAAGATGAAACCTCACGCAGTTCTGTAACATTGTGATAGAAACAGTATTCGCAACGCATATTGCAAAGACTTGACGCAGGTTTAATCATAATTGAAAGTGGTGGCATAGCATTTTCTCCATAAACTTTAATAACTTAATTATATAACAAACCCCATTGAAAATCAACGTCTCAATGGGGTTTATTTATTATGCTTTATTTGTAGTAATCGTAGTTAATGCCTCGACGATTTTCTTTGAAGTCTTTCATAACTTCATCCATTTTTTCGTTAAGCTCCGCTGCGATTGTTGGATATGTACTTGTACGGTTATAGCTTTCGCTCTTATCGTCGTTAAGAATGAATAACCAGTTCTTTCTTGTCTTATCGAAGAATGCAGGGTTATCATTCTGCATCTTACGGAAATATTTGAATGTTACATAATCGTTTTCAGTAAGAACAGGGTATTTGTAATCTTTGTATTCTTCACGAGCGAGAACTTCGTCAGTTGTCATTGTGTACTGAAGTGCTTTAAGTTTTTCACGTTTCATATGAAGAATTGGATGGTCTTCATTGTGGATTGCTGTATCATTTTTAAGAACAGGAAGCATTGAAACACCATCAATAGTTCTGTCAGTTGGCAAGTAGTTAGCTGTTCCACCGTTACCTGTAATTCCGCAAAGTTCAATAAGTGTTGGGAACATATCAGCAAGAACTGAACTTTGTTTTCTTGTTGTACCTGCTTCCCAAAGGCCGTTATTATTAGCCCACTTAATCATAAACGGAACTTTCTGACCTGCTTCGTATGCAAGGTACTTACCACCACGAAGTTCACCTGTTGAACCTTCAAGTGCAGGACCGTTATCACTTGTGAATACAATAATTGTATCGTCCATAACACCTAATTCTTCAAGAGTGTTAAAGAGTTCACCTAAGTAGTAGTCAAACTCTGTTACGCAGTCAACATAAGTACCCATACCTGTTTTTCCGTCGAAGTCATCGCCTGCAAAAACAGGGCCGTGAGGCCAGGGAGTTGCGTAGTAAGCAAAGAAAGGCTCATCACTCTTTGTAACGGTTTCAGTAATCCAGTCTGTAATTTCACCGTGAATCCATTCGGTAAGCTTACTCTGGTCTTTTTTACCGTTTTCGTCTCTGAGTTCGTCCTGACCGTGAACAATTTCATATTCGCCTGCTTCTTCACGTACGTGATAGAAAGCATACATATCATTTACGTGATGGCTACCGTAGAAATAATCGAAGCCCTGGTTTGTGGGAAGGTATTCACCGTAGTCACCGAGATGCCACTTGCCGAAAGCAGCTGTGTTATAGCCTGCATTCTGGAATACTTCTGCAATTGTAATTTCGTCACCGAGCATACCGTCAACGTTGTTGCCCATTTCAAATGAATTGTAAATTCTTGTCTGAGCAAAATTGGCTGAGGTCTGAACTGTGGGATAAATAACGTTATCTGCATATCCTCTGTAGGGATAGCGACCTGTCATACAAGCAAAACGTGCGGGTGAACATACAGAATATGATGAATAGTAGTTTTCGAAATTAAGACCGTTTTCACCGATTGAATCAATGTTGGGAGTTTCGTAAATTGAACCGTTAAGGCTTACGTCACCGTAGCCGAGGTCATCCATCATAATGAGAAGCACGTTGGGGTTGTCTCTCTTAACCTTATCAACACCGTCAAGGTAATCGTTGTGTCCGTCCCAGAGTCTGTCAGTTACAGGCTTTGTTCTGATGTTCATGAAAAGCACCTGGAAAACGGATGCGCCCATAAGAAGAATTGAAAGAAGGAATGAAAATACACCCTTGAGTGAAGTCTTATTGCATTTTTTCTTTGCAACGAGCGAAAGTGCAACCAGAACAACAATCATCGGAAGTGAAAGAAGAATGTTGCCGAGAAGCCTTGTA
>CALBKQ010000127.1 GCA_937895645.1 uncultured Clostridia bacterium | reverse complement strand
AACGGATAAGCATTGGAGTTTCAATTTCAATAAATCCGTTTTCGTCAAAATAGTCACGAGTAATCTTTGTAATCTTGTGACGAAGAAGAATGTTCTTCTGCAAGTCAGGACGACGCAAGTCAAGATAACGGTATTTAAGACGAGTTACCTCTGATGTCTGGCAATTTTCAACGATTTCAAAAGGTGGTGTTTCACTTACACCAACAATTCTTAAATCCTTAACTTCAATTTCAATGTCGCCTGTAGGAATGTCCTTATTTTTTGAAGAACGTTCACGGACAATACCTTTTGCCATAAGTACATATTCACTACGAACTGTAAAAGCCTTATCAAAAACTTCACGGTCCGTATTGTCGTCAAATGCCAACTGCACAACGCCAGTTCTGTCACGCAAGTCAATGAAAATCAAAGCGCCAAGGTCACGACGACGCTGTACCCAACCTGCAACTGTTACCTCTTTGCCTACAAAGTTAGCATTAAGAGTGCCGCAATAGTCAGTTCTTTTTAATCCGTTCATTGTATCCATTAGTTATTACCTCCTAAAAGGTCTGATAAATCAAATCCTTCAACGCCAAGTGATTCAAATCCTGCCATAGCATCTGAAATCACTTTTGCCTGAAAATTGTCAACGAAGTCTGCAAGTGCCATTTCAGTTTCGTTGCCTGTCTCCATATTTTTAAGTTTAATTTCACCTGTTTCAATTTCGTTATCACCTAAAACAAGTGTATATAACGCACCAATTTTGTTTGCGTATTTCATTTGTGGTTTAAGACCACGACCAACTGTGTCAAATTGAACGCTCATACCTTCGTTACGAAGTTCAGTTGCAATTTCTGCTGCTTTAAGGTTTGCGTTTTCACCCATACTTGCAATATATAAATCACATTTTTTAGGTACAGGGAATTCTGTGCCCTGTGCTTCCATTAAAAGTAAAAGTCTTTCAAGACCTAAACCAAATCCACAAGCGGGGAGTGGTTGACCACCCATTTCTTGAATAAGACCATCATAACGGCCACCACCACAAACTGTACCTTGTGCGCCGATTTCTTTTGAAACAAACTCAAAAACTGTTCTTGTGTAGTAGTCAAGTCCGCGAACAATCTGTGGATTTATTGTGTATTCAATATTCATAGCATCAAGATATTTCTTAACACTTTCAAAATGTTCTTTACAATCGTCGCAAAGAAATTCAATAACTGTTGGGGCTTTGTCTGCAATACCACTGCAAACGGGACTCTTACAATCAAGTATTCTCATTGGATTTCTGTCAAGACGACCAAGACAAGTTTCACAAAGGTCACCCTTATATTGCTCAAAATATTCTTTAAGTGCTTTGTGATAATGCTTTCTGCATTCAGGACAGCCAATAGAGTTGATTTCAAGACTTAAATTGTTAATTCCAAGATAGTTAAAAACTTCATTTGCAAGTGAAATAACCTCAGCGTCAGCACTTGGAGCACCTGCACCAAAACATTCAATTCCAAACTGGTGAAATTCGCGAAGTCGACCAGCCTGAGGCTTTTCATATCTGTAACAAGAAGTAAGATAATAAATCTTCTGTGGAAGTCCTTCGTTGAAAAGACCGTGTTCAAGGAAAGCACGCACTGCACCTGCTGTACCTTCAGGGCGGAGAGTAATTGAACGACCACCCTTATCCTCAAACGTATACATTTCTTTTTGAACAACGTCAGTAGTTTCACCTACACCACGTTGAAAAAGTTCAGTGTGTTCGAAAACAGGAGTTCTCATTTCGTGAAAGCCAAAGTTTTCGGCAGTTTCACGCATAGCTGATTCCACATATTGAATTTTGTAACTTTCTTTAGGGAGAGTGTCTTGTGTTCCCTTAATAGCGTTAGTAATCAATGCCATAAAAATCTTCCTTATATATTAGGTGTGCCTCACCCAAAAACAAGTGAGGCATAAATTGACTTATTTAGTTATCTTTTAGGATTAACAATGTCACGCCAATCCAAATCACCACGTTCAAGAGCGTGAATAAGTGCTTCGGCAGTTGCAATATTAGTAGCAACCGGAACATTATGCACATCACAAAGTCTTAAAAGAGTGTAATCTTTAGGTTCATTTGGTTTTGGACCTAATGGGTCACTGAAAATAAGAAGCAAGTCAATTTCATTACAAGCAATTCGTGAACTAATTTGCTGGTCACCACCCTGAGGACCGCTTAAAAACTGTGTAATTTTAAGCCCTGTTGCCTCAGAAACCATTTTGCCTGTCGTACCTGTTGCGCAAAGATTATGTCTGGAAAGTATTCCGCAATACGCAATGCAAAATTGTGTCATAAGTTCTTTTTTAGAGTCATGTGCCATAAGAGCTATGTTCATAAATTAACCCCTTCTTTCATATTTTTTGTCTAATCAAATAAAAAAATTACCAAATCATTATTATGATAACAAAAAACTATAGATTTTTCAACATTTTTTTACAAATAAAGTTCAATTTCTTTGCCGAGAATTCGCCCAGATATATTAGAAAAAGCAATTTTAGCATCACTGTACTGTGAAATGCGCTTTTCAGTAACAGATGCATACATTAAATTCTTTTCTTCAGGGATAACTCCGAGTAGTCTGATATAAGTTTTGTCAATAATTTCATCTATATTTAAGAGTTTACCCTTTTTTACTGCATTTTTATCAAAACGGTTAATAATAAGACGCAGATTTTCTTCTTTTATGCCAAGTTTTATGAGTTTGTTACCTGTTATTAAAGCACTTCTTGCACTTATTTCATCAGCAGTAGCAACGATTATGCAAGTATCAGAGCAATTTGCATAAATCTGGGGTAACTCACCAACACCGGCAGGGGCGTCAATAAATATGTAGTCATATTCTTCAGAATAATGGCTTAAAAGTGACTTGAATTTTTCATAAGTCAGGTTTTCGGGATATTCAATAGGTGCGGGTAAAAGTTGCACATTTTCATTGTAGAAAAGTCGTGCTTTATGTGGGTCACATCTGTTTTCGATAACATCAGACCAGTCATAAAGTACCATTTCATCAACGCCTAAAAGTAAGTCAAGGCTACGAAGTTCAGCATCACCATCAATTAATAATACATTTTTACCCAACTCACCCAGTGCAATAGCAATGTTAGTGCAGAATGTTGATTTGCCTACACCACCTTTGCCAGATGCAACAGTAAAAATCTTTGCCATAATTTTTCCCCGTTTCGTTCTCAAAAATTACCATTATAATTTTATCACAAAATACTGTTTTTGAAAAGAGATTTTTTTGATATGTTGACTTCGTGAATGTTTTGCAAAAAGCATCATAATAAAACATTATTTTACAGACCTAATCCACCAAAAAACACCTATAGGACAAGCATATAATACTCGTATATGACTTTGCAAGGTGGTGAAATAATGAGTAATCAAGAATTTGGTATAAGCGAGGGCAATGAGCGAATAGAACTTTCGGATTTTATGAAATCCGCAGGTGTAAATTCAATACATTTCGGTATTGGTGTTTTAATGGCGTCTGCATCAATGACAGAGTATTTTTCACCGTTGGGTATTGCGTTTTGTAGCGGCGCAAAAAAAGAATACACACTTTTTTCTTGTTTTGGTGCAATGCTTGGTTATATTCTTACCAACGAGTATGTTTTTGCATTTCGTTATGTAATGGCACTCATTCTTGTATATATCCTTAAACTTTATATTCACAGTTTCCCAAAAGCTCGTGGCAAAATTATTTTTCCACCACTAATTTCTCTTTTCAGCACTATTTCCACAGGCATTGTGTCTACTCTTGCAACAATTTTTGACTTAAACGATATTTTTATGCGAATTGCAGAATCCGTAACTGCTTTTGGTGGCGCATATTTCTTTGCAGTTGCAGTAAGTTCGTTAGAAAAACTAAAACAAAATCAACATATTACTAATCGTGAACTGACTTCAACAGTAATTGCAGTGCTTGTTTTACTGCTTACCATAAACAAAATATCATTTTTTGGTGTATCTGTATCAGGAATTATATGCAGTTTTATTATAATGTCTGCCTCATATCTTTTTCGTGAAAGTGGCGGGGCAATAATGGGCACAGGTACAACTCTCGGATTTTTAATGTTGGGCAATTCCGGTTTTACAACATTCTGCTATTGCATTTCAGGTTTGTTTTCGGGACTTTTTTCATATTCGGGCAGAGTGCTATGTGCATTTTCGTATATTTTTGCTTACGGTGGTACATTTTTACTTTTTGGTGGTACAAAAGACCAGATATCAAGACTTAGTGAGACTGCAATAGCGTCAGTTTTGTTTATACTTGCACCACAAAAACTGTTTTTACAGGCAAAGTTGCGTTTATCTGTTTCGACTCTTACAGGTGACGGACTTGCAGTGCAAAATATGATAATTTCACGGCTTAAAACGGTGAAAAACGCAGTTGGTGATATGTCAGGCACAGTGCTAAAAGTTTCAGAAATCTTAAAAGAAAAAGCACTTCCCGACACAACAGAAGTGTATCTTCGTGTACGTGATAATATTTGTAGCGATTGCGGTAGTTTTGAGAAATGTTGGAGGACAGGGATGTCTGCAACCATCGGCGAGTTTGACGCAGTTGTGGAAGAAATCCGCAAAACAGGTAGCGTAACACCATCATTTGCACCGTCCTCTTTGCAGAGTAAATGTATTCACATTATGTCACTTTGTGACAGCTTTAATAAAAACTATTCGTCATATTCAGCGCGACTTGGTGCAGAGGGGAGAATTAATGAAATGAGAAAAGTCACAGCTGACCAGTTTGATACTGTCTGTGAAATGCTTGATGATTTGCTTTGTGATTTCCGTAATGGGATTAAACCTATAGCAAGTAAATCCAATGCAATTAAAAATAGCCTTGATGATATTGGTGTACCTGCATTTGTAAATTGTTATGAAGATGAAGACCGTAATACTATGGTGAATTTGACAGTAAATATCAATAATAGGGTAACGGACGACGCCATAAGAGATTGCATTGAAAAGGTTACTGAAAAAGAGTTTGCACAACCTACAACCATTAAAAATGAGCAGGAAAAAATTATAATGTTATGGGAAAAACCGTCATTTATGACAGAATGTGAGTGCTATCAGATGTCTGTAACTGACGGTGAAATCTGTGGAGATTGTATTGATTCGTTTTATGATGGTAAAGGTAATTTTATAACAGTTTTAAGTGACGGAATGGGTACAGGCCACCGTGCTGCTATTGATGGTGCTATGGCCTCTTCACTTTTTTCAAGACTTATTATTTCAGGTTTTTCATTCCCGTGTGCGTTAAGGCTTGTTAATTCTGCAATGCTTGTGAAAAGTCGTGAAGAATCACTTGCAACTCTCGATATTCTTAAAATCAATCTTTATAACGGACAATCCGTAATCTATAAAGCAGGGGCTACCGTGTCGCTTCTGTACAGAAAAGGAAAAGTCAGTGAAATAAAAAAATCTGCTATGCCAATAGGTATTTTAAGACAAGCCGAGTTTGCAACTATCCGTGGTGGACTTAAAGATGGTGATGTAATAATTATGATGTCCGACGGTGCTGCTGACAGTAGCCTTGAAGAAATCAAGAGTTATGTTGCCGAAAACGGATATTCTGCTGATTTGTCACAAAAACTTTGTGCAATAGCAAGAGGACGTAACATAACCCGTGGCGATGACATAACCATAGCAGCAATTAAAATAAGCATAAATGGTGAATAAACAAATTTGAGTTTATCTAACCTAAGTGGAAAATGGAAAGTGGAAAATGGAAAACGAATGAACTGCGTTGCAATTGTAGATATAATCAGCGTCGCAGACCCGACACTTTCCACTTTACGTTTTCAACTTTACACTTAATCATCCCGATAAACTCAAATTTGTACGACAGTTAATTACTTGACTTTTAATCTTTGAAATGATATCATTATCAAGCGCAATTTTAATATGCGGACGTGGCGGAACTGGCAGACGCGCAGGTCTCAGACTCCTGTGGATATTGCTTCCTTGTGGGTTCAAGTCCCATCGTCCGCACCAAATATAGAGTTTACACTTTTTGTGTGAACTCTATATTTTTTGTTAATTAAATGGGACTTGAACCCTAAAAAATAAAAACCCACAAGTTTTTGAACTGCCCCAAGTTGTGCAGACAGTACAAAAAAGCCTACTTGGTGTAGA
>CALBKQ010000126.1 GCA_937895645.1 uncultured Clostridia bacterium | reverse complement strand
TCCGCCATTGTTTCCCACGGTGCATAATAATATAAATCATTATCTGACCATGGGCCAAGTTTCAATGACGAAGGAATTCCAACAGTAAATAAATAAGTACCAACGCCCATCATCATTAGTTGATCATTATGTCCTCTCTCATGTCGTAAAGAGTTCTCACGATATCCCTTTGTAAAGAATATAGCTCCTAAGGACCATAGTCTATTTTTATTTTTCATAAATACAGGAACACCTTTATAAAAAGATATATTTTTAGAATTAATCGTTTTTTCTTCATCTTCATTAAGAGAAAGTGTTCTTGAATTTGATAATTTTGAAACCTTATCATACAGCGCAGCTCCTACACTATCTGAAACAACAACGGAAGATATCGTTCCTAATTCAACAACTCTGACATTAGCCGATATGTCTATGAATGAAGAATTAGCTATCGAAGAAACATTCCCTGAAATCTCAGAAAATATAGAAGATAGTTTTGAAACTGAAGTTGAATCAGATACAGAAGTTGACACAATAGAAACCGAACAGTCAAACGACGAAACAACTATTGAACAAGAGCAAATTGAAACTATTGAAGATGACAAATTTAATGATATTGAAAATATTTCAATTGACGAACAATACTCTCCTGAATTACCAGAAGAGTTGTCTGTTGATGCAATTTTAGACAATACAATTGCTTCAATTGACAACATAAATAATGAAGTTACTGATGATATAAACATTGACTTAGACGAAGCCGCAAGTGCTACCGCTGAAGCCTTAGCTAATGCCGTTGCTGAAGCTGAGAATACCCCAGAAACATCGTCAACTATTTCAGATGAAGCAATAAAATTGGCTTCTGTATCAGGAGAAATCGTAAATGATACGGTTCAAATACTTGAAGATGAACAACAAAAAAACTTAGATAAAATTGATTATCAAAAAACAGATATTCACGCAGAAATAGGAGAAACTCCAGAATATATATTAGCTGAAGCTGAAAATTTACACTCTGCAAAGCAAGATGCCAATTTAGAGGCTGAAGAATCTGGGCTTTTTGAAACCCCAACAGATATTACAGATTTGAATACTGTTGAAGCCTATGAAGAAAAAGAATTTATACAAGAATCTGTAGATTTTGGAGCTATTGAAAATGTTGATAAAGAAATCCTCGAATTGAATGCAACAAATTCACTTGATATGGAATCTTTAACCGATTTAAATATAGATACAGAAATTGAAGAACTTCCAGAAATCGATACGATGAATACCGAAGAAATTGTTGATGTCGATAATTTCGAGTCTAATATCACTCTTGATGAAAGCATTTCAGATCTACCTCAAGAGGAAATGTTAGACATTGATATAAATATGCAAGAACCTGCATTACCTGAAGAAAATCTAACAAACACAGTTAATCAAGAAAACATCTTACCTTTTGATGAAAACTCATTAGATTTCAGCTCTTGCTTAAAACCATCTACAAGAAGAAAAGAAGAACAAACTTCTTTTTATTCAGATGATAAACCAACAATAGATGAAGAAACGAAAAAAGCTGCTGTTGAGAAGATCAATGAAGTGATGTTAGAAATCTGGAAATGTCCGCCGGAAGCACTTACGATTTCCATCGAAGAGATTCCGCGTGAAGAGTGGGTTGAAACCGTTAAGAAGCCGGAAATCGAAAAGAAAATGGATAAAATGCAAGAAATCACTAAAAAATATTGCTAAATACATAAAAAATTAAAGCCACTCTATTGAGTGGCTTTTTTGTTTGATTAGTATGTAATTGTGTAATCTTTTTCAAACGACATTACCATTGAAGCTTCGGACTTGCCAATTACTACATTAAGTTTCATTGGTGTCATATAGTTTGCATGTACCATTCTATTAGTTGATTTTTCAAACTTTGCAACAACTACACAATCATAGTATTCTGTTGAAAAATCATCAACAATGCCTTCTGCTTTAGCCTCTACCTCTTCTGCCTCAACAACATCAAACATTGCGCCTGTGCCTTTGCCTACAACAGGATTTTTCTGGTCTTTTAATTTAATGGTAATTATGTAGTAATTACCTTCTTCTTTACAAGACGCTGATTCAACATCATCAACTGTAGCGCAACTTACATAGCTCTGTTTTGGCACTTGGAAATTTTCAACAATTTCTTCACGAGTTGTAAATTCCATTGGCTCGGTATCGTCAGCCATAATTTTTTCAATATCTATTATTTTTGTCAAGTACATCAATGCAGGTGGTGCATCGATTTTACCAACCTCACGGTCTTCATAATTCTTGACTACCTTTTTGGCTTCAGTTTTTACTCTATTAGCATTTGTATTAAAGTATGTAAGAATCTCTTCAGTTGTATCCATTACATTTGGGTCGTTTTTCGAAGAATCATCATTCTTTTTAGTTGTTGATTCTTCATTGTCGGGTCCATTATTGTCTATTATGCCTTGCGAGTCTGATAAAGTTGTGCTTTCAGTAGTGCTTTCTGTTGTTGTATTGTCACCATCCTTATCAGGTTTTGGAATGATTATTGCAACAATAACAACCGCAATTACAAGGATAATGGAAACCACAGTAATAATTGCTGATTTTACCTTATCCTTCTTTTGCTTTGCAGACAATTCAACGGCTTTTGCATCTGCATTTTCACCACTATAAAGTGGTTGACCACAATACGCACATACGGTTGCGTATTCATTCATATTTTCTTTTTTACAATTTGGACAAATCATATCCCCATACCCCTTTTAACTATATATTAAGCGTTGCAAGACCGCCCTCGCTTGTTTCACGATATGCAGCGTGAATGTCAAGACCTGTTTTTCTCATGGTCTCAATTACATTATCGAGAGAAATCTTTCTTGTTTCGCTTAAAAAACTTGCTAGATTGACTGCGTTGATTGCACGCATTGCCGCAACTGCGTTACGCTCAATGCAAGGAATCTGCACAAGACCACAAATTGGGTCACAAGTGAGCCCTAAATGATGCTCAATAGCAATTTCGGCTGCGTATTCAATCTTACCCCTTTTAAGACCAAACAACTCGCCTAACGCTGCTGACGCCATAGCACAAGCAGTTCCAATCTCTGCCTGGCAGCCACACTCCGCGCCTGAAATTGACGCATTGGTTTTAACAAGATTACCAATAAGACCACCTGTTGCAAGTGCCTGTAAAATCTGACGGTCTGTGTAGCCGTGTTTTAACTGCATATAGTAAAGCACCGCAGGTAACACGCCTGACGCACCGCAAGTTGGTGCAGTAACTATTGTGTGGCCTGACGCATTCTGCTCACTTACTGCAAAAGCATAAGAACAAACCTCACGATTTTCGCGGGTTTCGGCACTTTCGCCAATATGCTCCATATTATATAAATATTTCGCTTTTTTCTGTACTTCAAGTCCGCCGGGAAGAATACCCTCGTCTTCAATACCACGCTCAATGGCGTCTTTCATTGTCTGCCATACTTTTGCGAGATAATCCCAGATGTATTCGCCCTCAACTTCGTCAACATATTGCCATAAACGATATTTTTTCTCTTTGCAATATGCTTTAATGTCGGAAAAAGTGCTTAATGTATATACTATTGGTTCTTTTGCAGATGAACTACCATCAAACTCGATTCTACCGCCACCAACGCTGAAAACTCGTGCAAAATCAACCTGTTCACCATTTTTATATGCGAACATCTCCATTGTGTTAGGATGGTCAATATCAGTTTTTTCGCAATCAAATTCAACAACCGTTGGAGTTGGTGCTAACGTGTTTTCAATAACCGTATCAGTACAATGCCCCTTACCTGTTTTTGCAAGTGAACCATAAAGAACAATCTTGAATCTGTCAGCATCGGCGTTCTTTTCTTTGAAAATCACACAAGCCTTTTCAGGCCCCATTGTATGTGAGCTTGACGGACCACAACCGACTCTGTAAAGCTGGTTAAGTGACTCCATACCATTTATTTCTTTTTTTGAATTACTATCATTTATCATAAATAACACCTTTATTATGTTAGAAATGCCATTTCCCTATGCCTAATTATAACCGAAAATATTATATAAATCAATATAAAAGGTTAAACTTCGTATTTAGTTATTAATTCAATAAACTTTACCTTATTTTGTATTATTTTCAAGGCGCTCTTTAATACAAAATAACCTTGACAAACAGCTTTATAAGTGTGATAATTAAACAGAAGAAGTTTGATTTTTGTAGAAATATAAACTTTTATTTTATGTTGCTACATAAAACTTACTTAATGTCGATGGAGTTGGTGTTAACTATGGAAAATAAGTATCTCGTCTCAATAGTTATGGCTATCTATAATGTTGAAGATTATCTAGAGGATGCTATTGAGAGCATTATAGAACAAGATATCGGATTTGAAAATATTCAGCTAATTTTAGTTGACGATGGTTCCCCTGATGGCAGTGGTGCAATTTGCGATGAATATGCAAAAAAATATAACGACAATATTGTAGTTATTCATAAAGAAAACGGCGGTGTATCCACAGCAAGAAACGAAGGATTAAAACATGTTCAAGGTAAATATGTAAACTTCCTTGATTCAGACGATAAGCTTTCTCCGAACACAATTCGACTTGTTTGTGAGTTTTTTGAAAAATATGGTGACGAAGTTGACCTTGTCTCAATCCCATTGGTATATTTCGGAGCTAAAAGAGGTGGGCACCCGCTTAATATTAAATTCGTTGAAGGCACTCGCGTTATAGACCTGAAAAAAGAATGGAATAAGCCTCAACTTTCATTGGCAAGTTGCTTTTCTAAATCAGAATGCTTTGCAAATTTACAATTTGACCCTGTTTTGAAATATGCAGAAGATGCACAATTGATAATTAAGATTTTAGCTGAAAAGCAAAAGATGGGCGTACTTGCTGAAGCAAGATATCTGTATCGCCAACGCGGTTCAGTAGGCGCATCATCTGCTATTCAAACAAGCGGAAAAACATACGCTTGGTTTATTCCTATGTTAGAGCATTTCAGCGAACATTCTTTGTTGTATTGTGAAGAAAAATTTGGATACATTCCAAAATTTGCCCAATTTAATGTCATGCACGACCTTCAATGGAAATTCAGACAATCAAATGTTCCTGAAGGAATACTTAGCGATGATGAATATGACTATTATAAAACCAAATTATTTTCTCTCATTAACAAAATAGATGATGATGTCATTATGGAACAATTGAATCTTAATACTGAACAAAAATTGTTCGTTTTAAGATGCAAACACCCTGAAGAAAAAATAAACATAGGCAGAAGTCTCTATGACAAGAAAAAAGTATGTGTGTTTTGCAATCAAGTTCTTTTCGCTTTTGAAAACGCTCAGACTTATATTAATTTTATTGATGTTCATAAAGACTCTATAGAGATTAATGGTTGGTATATAGCTTATATTGAAGATGATTGTCCAACTACATTTTACGCAAAAGTTAATAACAAGTATTATTTCAATACTATTGAAAGAAATACTAATTTTTATAGCGTTGGCGAGACAACTGGTGTCCGCAAACATTTTTCTATCACTATTCCATTAGACGATACCGATGATTTTAACATTGCTTTTGGATTGAAATGTGATGAATTTGATGTTATACTTCAGTCGATTTCTTATGGCAAATTCAGTCCTATAAACAGAGCAGTTGACCATTCATATTATTATAAACACGGTTATATGCTTACACCTGAAATCAACGAAATAAAAGTAACTAAAAAGAATAAATTAAAAGTAGCATTCCGCGAATTATTATATCTTGCCGATTTATTGAAAACCAAACAAAAGCCATTAATTAAAGCAGTTTTTGCCAGAATTTTCACACATATAATGCGTCCTTTTGTTCCTAAAAACATCTGGTTGATTGCTGATAAGGCAGACCGTGCAGACGATAACGGCGAAGCGTTCTTTATGTATTGTTTGAAAAACAAGAAAAAGGCCAACTGCTATCCTGTTTTTGCTATCAGCAAAGATTCTGTAGATTATAAACGTCTGAAAAAATTAGGACCTGTGGTTCCGTACATGTCATGGTGGCACAAAATCACACATCTTTTGGCAAAGCACACTATTTCCGCATACAGCCACAACGAAATCTCATCACCTTTCGGTAAATTTCAACCATATTACAGCAATCTTTCACAAGATAATGATATTGTATTTTTACAACACGGCATTACAAAAGATGATGTTTCTATGGCTTTGAACAGAGAAAACAAAAACTTCTCACTTTTTGTTACATCAACCAAAGCTGAATATGATTCTATTCTTTATTACAATTACGGTTATAATGAAAAACAGGTTATATTGACCGGTATGCCACGATATGACCGTTTATATGATAACAAGAAAAGAAAAATCACAGTTATGCCTACATGGCGCAGAAAATTGTTTGGCGCTTATGATGCTATGACATCACAATACAACTTGTTGCCAGGATTTGAAGAAAGTGATTTCTATGTATTTTACAACTCTCTTCTTAACTCTGAAAAATTACATTCAGTAGCTAAAAAATGTGGATTTGAATTACAATTTCTTATACACCCTACAATGTTCGTGCACTTGCATCACTTTAACATCCGTCCGGAAGTAAACATTCTTAAGGCAGATGCAGTTTATCGAGATGTTTTTGCAGAAAGCTCATTGATTTTAACAGACTATTCTTCAGTTGCGTTTGACATGGGTTACCTCAGAAAGCCTGTTATTTATGCACATTTTGATACAAATCATTATGCCGAAGGTTACTTTGACTACGAAAAAGATGGTTTTGGTGAAGTTGAGTATAACTTAGAAGATACAATTGAACGTCTTATTGAATACATGGAAAACGATTGTCAATTAAAAGAAGAATATCGTCATCGAATTGATACATTCTTCGCCTTTGATGACAAAAATAACAGTCAACGTATCTATGATAAAATTATGGAACTCGATGCAAACTTATAAAATCAACAAAAAAATGACGAGCAATATGCTCGTCATTTTTTATTTTTCAATAAAGTTTATAAATTTATCTGCCACAACTTCCCTTGAAAATGTTGCACTGATTTTATCATAATTCGATTTGAGTTGCAAAACTGTGATTTTTGCGTGATTTTTAATTTTATCCACCAAATCTTCATAAGAATAATAGATGCATCCGTCAATTCCATTTAACACTTCGCGAGAAGCAATATTATCTGTACAATAGAGCATTTTGCCATTCAATATGGCTTCAACATAAGGCATACCAAAAGAATGTTTAAGGGTAAAGTCAACAACAGCATCATACTTTTGCATCTCGTTTTTAGGGTTATTTGTTTCACCCTGATAAATTATATAATCTTCAAGAGATTCAGCTCTAATAATTTCAAGAAACTCATTGCGATAAAACCCATTGCCATAAACATTTATTGTAATATCCGTAATCTGTTTTTCTTTCAAATACTTTGCAAATCCTATAAGATTATTCAAGTCATCTTTTCTCTCTGGGCTAAGACGGACAAGATACATACCATTAAAAGTTGTTTTTCCATCTTTATTTTCTGGTATTGTAATTTCATCTCTTTCAATGCTTCTGCTAATTTCAAGAGCATTACCTAAAACAAGACACTCTTTATAATTATCATAATTCAAATCGTTCAAGTAAGCCTGTCGGCTTTCTTCTGTAACGAAAACTGCCTTTTCAATTTTTTGCTTAACTATACGTTTCATAGCCTCAGGATACAAATCATACACCGCACTAGCAGCACAGTGGAAAAAGCAGATTTTATTTTCAACATATTCTGATAACTCATCATTAAGATAAAGATGAAGTGACTCTCTTGTTGAAACCACCGTTTTGCTTTTTGTATTCTTCAACATATGCTTCAAAGCCAGATTTGCATAAGGTCGCAAGTGATGTTTGGAACAATCATAATTAATGTTACCATAAAGGCATTTCACAGGTGGAATAAGCCTTTTGGCAATTTCAACTTTTGTTCGCATACCATCAACATAAATTGGAGAAAGTTGTACCCCATAAGGCATTCCTTCGCCCTTACCTGCAGCCTTAAGCGAAATCAATTGCACCATATAATTCTTTTCAAGCAAAGCTTCTGCCAAAGAACGAGTTGCAAAAACAGTTCCACCAATACCATGAAAATCATAACCGATAAAAGTAATCTTGTTGCGTTGAATTTCTGCAAACTCATTATACATTCGGTCAATATGACAACCACTAAGAATATAGTCATAATCAATTATTTCAGGCAATCGACTTCTGAAAAAGCCATTGACTTGATAAGTTTCATTTACGATGGCATCAATTAACTGTTCCGAATTTGGAATTGATGCTTCTTTAAGTTCATCAATTGTGCAGTACAATCCTCTGTCAGCAAGGAATTCTTCCAAATCAGGTTGAAAAAGCAAAACCGGTTTGTTAAGTGTAGTAAAGTCAAATCCAACTGATGAATAGTCTGTAATAAGAACATCGTCAGAGGCAAGTTTATCTAACACATCAACATTTTTTGCGTGAATGAAATTAATGCGGTCAGTTGTTATATTTTTCTTCAAAAATGCAATTTTATCTGCATCAAAAAACTGATGCAAACACACAGTAAATATTGAAGATGTTTTTTCAAGATAATCAGCGAGAATTTTATTGCTGATTATTTCTTTCATAGTCATTAAAAGCTTTGCGGTTTGAGGGTTGTCACCCAGATAATCTCTCCATGTCGGAAACCAAAGAATCCTTTTACCCTCTCGCTTTTCTTTTGAATATACAAGATTCCTCTTGACTAATTCAACATAGCGAGGTGGGTATATTCCGTAATAAAGTTGATAGTCACGGAAATCGTTTGTTTTCTTAAATGTTTCTTTTATCTCTTTGTTATAATAAATGAATCGGAACATATTATTGTTGTAATCATTACCTTTGTATCCGATTGTTTTAATACCTAATGTACCATGTTGAAGATAAATCAACGGTTTTGTTATAAGAAAACTCACTTTTTTCCCGAACAAGTTATCAGGTAGAATATCTTTATAACTTAACGAAACAAAAAACATATCCGCCTTATTATAAATATCAAAATGCTTTATGCTATTTTTCCATACAACGAATTTCTTTTCATCTGAAGAAAGAGTATTATAGACTTTCTTATTATTAAGGTTTTTTTCCATAATAAAATACTTTTCAATGTCGTCTTTTCTGGCAACTGACTGCTTCCAGAAATAAAAGGAGTTGTTGTTAGCTGTACTCCCCAGATTTTCACCAAAAAGCCATACAAAGTTTTTCTTCATCAGACAACCTCATTATTTTTCAAAAGTTGATTTTTCAGGTAACGTTTTATCAAAAACTGAAATTACAGCCTGTTTCTTTTCTTCAAAATCTTCTGTATTTACAGTATCGTTAATACAAATCATAGAGTGCGATTTTTGTTCAATCTCTTTGCAAAGTTCTTTGAACATTTCATTGTCGATATGATAACATTGTGCAAAAGATGCGTCTCTTACAGCAAAATTTCCCTCTGCTAATTGCCAATACTTCATAACCCACTGATTAACATCGCCTTTTTTTCTAAATCTGTTGCGACAAGTTTCATCAAGTGTATCATACGCCTTATCCCACACAGTTTCAAATGTAGATTTCAAAAAACAGGACGGAGTGTGATGACAATACATTCCCGGGAACCATGGCCAAGGCATAAGTAATGCTGTACGCATAACATTCTTTAATCCGTTTTTAAGATTGAACCACTTTTTGAAATCACGCTTCATACATTGCATTTTATTAAAATTATCATTAATTACTTCAATATCTGCACCATGAAAATAACCTGCACTATCGTTTGCAAAATAAATACAGTGTACTGCCGCAGTATCACAAGGAAGTCCGTCTTTGAAGAAATCCTCCGGCTTTACAGGTCTGTTTAAGAACATATCATCATTAAAATACACAAACTGTTCTGCCAAGCCTTCAATTCTGTGAAGATTGAGCTCTATTGTATGTGAACTGAATGTTGGAAGATATTCTTCAGGAATATAATCCTTATGATTAACAATATTAAGTTTTGGATTAGTTGTATCAAGCCAAGGTGGCAAATGCCCCCAAGTTACAAAATGGATTTTATTAACCCAAGGTGCATATTTTTCAACAGCTCTGAACCAATACTGAAGATTGTCCCAATCTCTGTATCTTACTTCACTATTAGCAGTTGTAACAACGCTACCATCATACTGTGCTTTTTCTTTTCGCCATTCAGGGTCAGCACCGTCAACCCATATTATTACAAAATCTATTGGTTTATTACTCATAATCATTTCATAAATTCGTCGTACTTTGGAAGAACTTCCTCAGTAGTACCATACATTTTCATTTCACCATCATGAATCCAGAGAACATTATCACAAAGATTTTTAATTGTGTCAGAACTATGTGAAACAATCAAAACAGTTCTGTCCTCGTTAGAAATAAGTTCTTTCATTTTTGCATAACTCTTTTTCTTGAACTTAACATCGCCAACGCTAAGCACTTCGTCAATAAGCATAATATCAGTTTCAAGAATTGCAGTAATTGAGAATGCAAGTTTTGAATACATACCGCTTGAATATGATTTTACAGGACGGTCAATGAAATCACCCAACTCTGAAAACTCAATAATCTCATCAAGTTTTTCGTCAATAAAGTCACGTGAGAATCCTAAAAGCATACCTGAAAGGTAAATGTTTTCACGACCTGAAAGTGCGTTCTGAAAACCTACACCAATTGAAAGAAGTGAGATTGTGTTACCGTGCAAGTCGATTTCACCCTCATCAGGTGAAAAAATACCTGCAATAGCACGTAGAAGTGTTGATTTACCACTACCGTTTTTACCAACGATACCTAAAATCTGCCCTTTTGGAACTTCGAAGGACACACCTTTTACTGCTTCAAAGTATTTTGTTTTTGAATATGTTGAACGCGAAACCAATGCTCTAAAAAATGAAACTTTGTTCATCATACGGTATCTGATTTTTACGTTCTTCACTGAAATTGCAGCTTCACTCATTTTGTGTCCCTCCCTTTTATATTACTTTAACATAGGTATTTTCGTGTTTATAGATTGTTCTTATGCCGATTGCTGAAACAATAATTGAAACTACTGCCCAGATTGCAAGTGACAAATAATGAGGCTCACCGTCATAAAGCAATACATTGCGCATATCAGTCATAATAAGTGCAATAGGATTACAATGAATAAGAAGATTACCAATAAGTTCGTTTTTAGGTAAAATTCTTGTCTCTATTGAATAGAAAATACCTGAAACATAGAAACCTAACTGAAGTGCAACCGTAAGCACATTCATAAGGTCTTCAACGAAAACGCCGAAATGAGTAATAACTGTTGTACATGCAAAAGTTATCATAAACAAGAGTAACCACAAAGGTATTACCCAAAGCGCTTTCCAGGTAACAGGCACCTGATAAAAAATCATAAACAAAACTGTAAGTGCACACGAAACAAACATTTTAATACCAAAGATTGTCTCTTTTTCAAGAATAAATATAAACTTGGGAATATACACTTTTGTTACTATGCTTTTCTTTTCCTGAACAAGTTTAACACCTGCTTTAACAGTTTTGCTGAAGAACGTCCATGTGTTAAGACCTATGAAAACGAATACAGGGAAATATGGTTCGCGACTACCAAAAACATAGACTGCAACAAATGAATAAACAAGCATGTAAAGTAACGGGTCTAAAATCCACCACATCCAGCTCAAAAACGAACCTGCAACTTCTGCCTTCATTCCTGATTTTGCTGCATATAGCGTATAACTTTTGAATTTTTTAATATCGTTTATAAATCTTTTCATAAGAAATTCTCGCTTTCTTTGAGCATAGTTATATACGATATTGATTATATCACTATATTACAACTTTTTCAAGTGTTGTAATCAGTTTGTAACAGCTTGTATTGTTGACACTTTTTCCATTATGAAGTATAATTCTAACAAAGAAGGTGAAACCCGTGGCAAATCCTTATATCAGTATAATTATGCCTGTATATAAAAGCGAAGATTATCTTCGGAGCAGTATTGAAACTGTACTGCGTCAGACATTTACAGATTTTGAACTTTTGCTTGTTGATGATTGTTCCCCTGACAACAGCGGTGCAATCTGTGATGAATATGCAAAAAAAGACAATAGAATAAAAGTATTACACCTTGAAAAAAATGGTGGTGCAGGCAACGCAAGAAATGAGGCTATGAAAGTAATCACTGGTAAATATCTTTGCTTTATTGATGCAGACGACTATGTTGATGAAGATATGCTTCAAAAACTTGCTGAAGCGGTTGACAATTTTCACGCAAAAGTGGTTGTTTTTGGGTTAGTTGAGGAATATCTTACAAAAGGTGGCGTCCCAATAAATTCTCAAACCATTTGTTATAATGAGAGTAAAACTCTTAAAACCCAACAAGAGGTAAGAAATGAAATTTTGAACCTTGAAGCTATAGATTTTTATGGTTACCCTTGTAACAAAATGTATGAGGTTGAATATTTAAGGTCAACGGGAGCAGTTTTCCCAAAAATGAAGTTCAATGAAGATATCATTTTCAATATTGACTTTTTTATGGATGTTGACAGTTGTATTATTCTTCCCATAGCACCATACCATTATCTTAAACGCTCTGGTAGTACAACAGGCAGTTTTATCCCTACATACTTCGAAGACATTATGGTTAAAATTGACCGATTATACGACCAATTCAAATATTGGAATATGTTGACTGATGAAAATCTTTCTTTCATTGCTTCCCGATATGTACGTTATATGTTTTCAGCCCTTGAACGCAACTTTGATAAGCGTTCAAATATGAATGCAAAACAAAGAAAAGATTTTTTGAAAAAAGAATTCAACAGTGAACGGTATAAAAGATTTGAATCTTATTTACGCGGCAACAATTTTATAGGAATTATGGCAAGAATTTATAAAACAAAAAATAGTTTTCTTTGTCTTGCACTTGCAAAAGCCATTTCCCTTGTGAAAAAATTCTTTCCATCGATTTTTAGAAAAATCAGTTAAAAATTCATACAAACTAAAAAGGCTATTGGTAAATATCCAATAGCCTTTATTTTTTCTTTTTCTTTGAGGTTAATGCAGCGGTTACGCAATATACTTTTTCCGCACCACGGATTTTAAGTATTACTGCACAATTACTCAGCGTTTCACCTGTTGTCATAATATCATCAACAAGCAATACTGTTTTGCCTTTTACATTAAATCCATCTTTAACATCATAAATTCCGTGAACATTACCCTTTCTCTGCATAATTGACATATCGTGCTGAGTTTTCACATCAAACAGTTTCACAAGAGCATTTTTTACAGGAATTTCCAGCCTTTTTGATAATTCTTCTGCCAGCAACTGGCTTTGATTATAACTTCTTTCTGTAACCTGCAAAGGTGAAAACGGAACATAGCAGACAAAATCAAAATTTATATTGCAAAAATCCTTTTTTACACATTCTGCCATATCTTTTGAGAAAGCCTGTACAAGATGACTTTTATTATTAAATTTCAGCAGTTGCAGCCCTTGTTTAACACCATTTTCATAATAAAAGGGCGATGTAATGCCATCAAAATTCATATGATGTTTTTTACAGGCACACCTATCTTTCCCTGCACCACAAAACTTGCATTTTTCACCCATAACGCGTGGCAGATTCTCTTTACAATCATCACATAAGTCCTCATTCTTACTAATAAGAGTATTACAATATCTGCATCTTTTTGTCAGCACAAGCCATAACAGGGAATCTTTAAGTTTATCAAAAATACTCATCATTGATTTTCAATACAAATTTTGTATGCAATTTCTTGTAACTGCTCCATATTTTCAAGAGTGCCTAATTCTTGACGATATTTTGCAGCACCGTGAAGTCCTTTTGTGTACCAACCAGCGTGTTTTCGTGCTTCACGCATACCTACATAACCACCTTTGTATTCACAAAGAGTTTTAATGTGTTTAATCATAACTCTCATACGCTCACTTACAGGTGGTGTTGGTAACACACGACCGTATTCAAGATATGCGTTGATTTGTGAGAATACCCAAGGGCAACCCAATGCACCGCGACCAATCATAATCAAATCACAATTTGTTTCTTCAAGCATAATTGCTGCAGATTGCTCGTCGACTATATCACCATTACCAATCACAGGAATTGAAACACTTTTTTTCACTTCTGCAATAATATTTCTGTCAACAGGCGGTGCATACATCTGTTTTCTTGTGCGCCCGTGAACAGTTATGGCACTTGCCCCTGCATTTTCAGCACGTTTCGCCATCTCAACTGCGTTTATAGAATTTTCATCCCACCCCATACGGATTTTCACAGTTACAGGCACAGGTGAAGCATTCACAACAGCTTTCACAATTTCTTCTGCAAGTTGTGGATTTTTCGCAAGACTTGCACCACCACCGTTACCTGCAATTTTAGGTGCAGGTATAAAAAGCGGTTTGTTTATTTACATTTTTAGCTTTTGCCTTTAATAATTTTACACCATCCGCTCCAAGAAAACAGGGTTCTTCTATATATTTTAGTATTCTTGTATGGTCACCAAAAATAATCGCTGGTACATCATCAAATATGCCATCTAATTGATTAGAATATCCGGCAATATATTCTT
>CALBKQ010000125.1 GCA_937895645.1 uncultured Clostridia bacterium | reverse complement strand
TTACACCTTCATTATTTCCAAAACCATCCATTTCAACAAGCAACTGGTTAAGTGTCTGTTCACGTTCATCGTGACCACCACCCATACCGGCACCTCTGTGACGACCTACTGCATCAATTTCATCAATAAAGATAATTGATGGTTGACTTTTCTTTGCTTCTTTGAACAAATCACGAACACGGGATGCACCTACACCAACATACATTTCTACAAAGTCCGAACCTGAAATTGAGAAAAACGGTGCGTTTGCTTCACCCGCTACTGCACGGGCAAGAAGTGTTTTACCTGTTCCTGGAGGGCCTACAAGAAGTACACCTTTTGGAATACGAGCACCAAGTTTTGAAAACTCTTCTGGTGCTTTAAGAAACTCAACAAGTTCTGTAAGTTCTTCTTTTTCTTCGTCAGCACCTGCAACATCCTTGAATGTTACTTTCTTTGTTTCATCATCAGCTCGTTTTACTCTTGCTTTACCGAAATTCATTGCACGGTTATTTTCACTACTTATTGAATTGTTCATTTTCTTGAACATAATGCTCATAAGCACTATAAGTCCTATAGTTAGCAACAATGATGGTAATACGCTAAAAATCCATGAGCCTGAATTACCTGCTTTATAATCAAACTTAACAGGTTTGTCGGGATTTTTCTTATTATACTCTCTTAGTCCTTCGTGAACGTCATTAATAAAGAGATTAACATTAGGTACTGTATATTTATATGTTTTATCTTCACCTTCAAGTTTGAATGTCATTGCACCGCTATTCATATTCAAATCAACTTCTGCAATCTGACCATTATCGAAGAATTCTACCACTTCGTAATATTTCAAATCTTTTTGTTGTTCTTTGCCCATATACATATAGATTACTGCGATAAATGCTACCGGAATCAACACATAAGGGACAATAACTTTCCAGTTAAAATTTTTCAATTTATTTTTCACTCCTGTATATTGGGTCTTTTAATCTTCGTAAACTGATGGTTTTAACGCACCTACAAATGGTAGGTTTCTGTATTTTTCATCAAAATCGAGTCCATAGCCTACAACAAAGGCGTCCGGAATCTGTGCACCTGCATAATCTGCTTTAATAGGTGCTTTTCTTCTTTCAGGCTTATCAAGTAATGTGCAAATTTTAATACTGCTTGGATTTCTGGCTGAAAGAACTTTCATAAGATAATCAAGAGTAACACCACTGTCAAGAATATCTTCAACAATAAGTAAATCTGCACCTTCAACAACATCAGTATCAAGGTCTTTTATGATTTTAACAACACCTGATGTTTTTGTGCCTGAACCGTAACTTGAAACCGACATAAAATCAATTACACAAGGTATTTTAATAGCTCTCATCAAGTCTGCCATAAAAATTACTGAACCTTTAAGCACACTTACTAAAACTAATTTTTTATCTTTGTAATCTTCACTGATTTGATTACCTAGACGAGTTACAATATTCTGAAGTTCTTCTTCAGATAAGAGTACTCTATCAATATCGTTTAACATTTTATTATTCCCCCACCACTGAAATTCTGATACTTTTTTCTGTATTTTTTTCAACTCTGCAACGTTCTGAAACTCCAAAACATTCAGTCCAGATAATCCCACTATCATCTGAGACAATAATCATTTCAGAACGCCTTTTTACAGAGATTTTTTCTTCATTAAAAAGTTTTTTTAGTTTTTTGTTTACTCTTTTTGCAGGTTGATAAGCGTCACCTTCAACTCTGTTACGAATTGTCACGCTACCACATATTTTATCATAGTCTATAAGAGTTTCCATATCAAATCTATTAAGATTTTGTAAATCTTCTTTGAACAAATAGTCTAAAACAACTGAACCTACCGGAGTTTTAACTATTTTTTCATTATCTTCAACTTTGATTTCAAAATGCCCTATAGTTTCAATTTCACCAAAACAAAGTTTTTCGCAGTCCACATAAGCATTAACATTACCACCAAGACTTGCTTTGCCACCATTTAAGACAATATGTGAGACCGCTTCAATATATTTTTTTGTAATATTGGGAACGCCTTGTTCCTTAAGTATTAACGAAATAACTTGATTTTTAACCGCATCGTGACAAACTTTTATTTGTTTACAATCGTATTCACAATCAGTATTTCTTGCACTTTCAAGAATTTCAGTTGCACTTTGCATAATATAATCGTTTGCAAGTTTTACTGTATCAGTAGGCGGATGCATCGTAAACATCATTTGCTTGGTAGGAGGCATCATAGCAGCATTGATGCTTGATAAATTCAATCAGAAGTACGCTGTAGAATAAAATAGAACAATTGACAAGAGGGCTTGTAGTTTACAAGCCCTCTTGTTTTACATATCATCGCTTTCCGATGTTCTCACCCTCCCCACCTCAAAAAGCAGAAAAAGTCGGGACTTCACTTACTAGGCGTGCTAGAATATCTTTAACGTCGACGAAAACATGTAATTACACATAACAAGAAGGAGTCCCTATGAACAACTGGATAAACGGCATTCAAGAAGCAATCGAATATATAGAAGCGAATCTAACTCAAAACATTAAAGTAAAAGATGTTGCTGAAAAGGCATATGTATCAGAGTTCCATTTTCAGCGTATTTTTTCTGCTCTGTGTGGAATCAGCATAGCTGAGTACATCCGCAACAGACGAATGTCACTAGCTGCTAAAGAACTAGTAACAAAAGATGTAAAGGTATTGGATGTGGCACTTAAATATGGTTATGATTCGCCCGATAGTTTCACGAGAGCCTTTACCAAATTTCATGGCATCACTCCTTCCCAAGCAAAAGAATCTGGGGTAAAACTGAAAGACTATGCTCCTGTTCGCATTAAGTTATCTTTAGAAGGAGGAACAATAATGGAATTTAAAATTGAAGATATAGAAGATGAAGTAGAAGAAGAAGTTACTTTTCCT
>CALBKQ010000124.1 GCA_937895645.1 uncultured Clostridia bacterium | reverse complement strand
ACCAAACTGTTGCGTCAGTCATCTTCTTAATGTCTTCGTCAGTTACTTCCCACCATTTTTTCATAATAGCGTTGCCGTTTTCATCTGTGCATTCGCCACAAGCGTCAAGACAAGCAGCACCAGAGTTAAGAAGGTGAATAATACCATTAGATTCTTTTGCTTTACCCTCTAATTTATAACCTGTAACTCTTTCAGTTGCCTCACCTGACCAGTATGTACGAACATCAGCAAAAATCTGTGCACGGTGAGTAAGTAATCTCATAAAGAGCATACCAAGACCGTTAAGAACGTCATTTTCTGTTGCCAATGTGTATGGCTCGCGAGCACCCTCATAGTCAAATGTTGATGAAAGAAGTGCTTCAGGATAGTCACAGTTTGGCCAATGGTCTGTCCATTGTCTTTGACCTTGGAAACCACCTGCAATAGCGTTGTGACCAACTCTTTCTTCTACGAATGCATCAGGAAGGTTTTCGTTACCTGCCATCAAATCTTTGATAATGCAGTACATTTTAACTGTGAATTCCCATTGCTTTTCTTTTTCTTCATCTGTGAATTTAATCTTATGGTCTTTGCCTAAGAATTCAACTGACTCAGGGTTGTCATCACGACCCTCTTTGCAGTGTTCTTTTGTCCAAGCAAGAGCTTTCTGATATTCTTCTTCGTTGTAAATGCCTTCTTCCATTCGGCGAAGAATTTCAACCTCGTCAACAGATTCTACACGCATACCAAGATATGATTCCATAAAGTCTTGGTCAATAATTGAACCTGCAATACCCATACACTGTGAGCCAATCTGAAGATATGACTTACCACGCATTGTAGCACAAGCAACAGCAGCACGACCAAAACGGAGAAGTTTTTCTTTAACATCATCTGGGATTTCTGCAACCTGTTCTCTGTCCTGAACTTCGTGACCATAAATACCAAATGCAGGAAGACCCTTTTGTGCGTGACCTGCAAGAACAGCAGCAAGATAAACAGCACCAGGTCTCTCAGTACCGTTAAATCCCCAAACACCTTTGATTGTATATGGGTCCATGTCCATAGTTTCTGAACCGTAGCACCAGCAAGGTGTAACTGAAAGTGTAATGTCAACACCTGCTTTACGGAATTTATCTGCACAAGCAGCGGCCTCAGGAACACGACCGATTGAAGTGTCAGCCATAATAACCTTTACAGGCTCACCGTTTGAGTAGAAAAGATTTTCTTCAAACAATTTCTTTGCAGCGTTAGCCATAGCCATAACTTGGTCTTCAAGGCTTTCACGTAACTGCATAGGTCCGCGGCGACCATCAACAATAGGACGAATACCGATTACAGGATAATCGCCAATATATCTGTTTTTTGCCATAATTATTTCCCCTTTACAAAAGAAAATTTAATATAAAAAATTATATAAATATAGTATATCAAATCAAATTTTTTAAGTCAATATATACCAATATATAAAAAACAGAGTGTTATCATAAAAACACTCTGTTTAATACATTTATCTACTGATTTTTTTAATGAAATCTTTATAAAAACATACGCATTGACCCACATTTTCGGTATAAATATGTTCATTAGCACTGTGAATTGTATCAAATTGCTTTTTGTCAAGGTCAATAGGAGCAAATCGAAGAATACAATCAGCAACATCTGTAAATCGTCTTGCATCTGTACCTGCAGTCAGTAAATACGGTGCAACAATAACATCAGGAAAGTTTTCATTCATAACTTCTTCTAAAATCTTATATGGCTTACTTGTGAATGAAGATGGCTTACAGTAATCTCTTTCAACTTCTTCAATTTCTACCTCGTATTTTTCTGCAATTTTTTTGATTTTCTCTAATCCGTTAAGTAAATCATCTTCCCGCACACAACGTAAAAACATTGTTGTTTCTGCTTCTTTTGCTTTGAATTGAGGGGTGTCTTTCTCGCCTGCAAAAACAGTTGTGAAAGTAATACTTGTTGAAAGCATTGCCTTTGCTTGTGGGATTTTCTGCATTACTTTTTTAATTACAGGTGCAAAAACTGAAAGGTGATTGAATAAGAAACTTAACGGAAAAGCCATATATTGAGCGTGAGTTTCAAAGGTTGCCCTTACTTCCGGCTGGAATTTTGCTTTATAGATTTTGCCATTACCAACGTCACTGATAAATGAACAAAGTCTTAAAACCGCACTGTCATCAGATGGGTTTAACCCACCATGACCTTTTGTTATTTGCTTTGTTTTGCATTTATATACATGACGACTTTTTTCGTGAACTGCAACCATAGCACTTTTCGCTTTAACAGTAGGAATCATACCTGTAGTGATAGCACCACCCTCGTCAAGTACAGTTTCAAAATGAATACCATTTTCTTTGAAATATTTTGTTGCAAGTACCATTCCGTCACCACTGACTTCTTCATTGTTTGAAGAGCCGATGTAAAGGTTAATACCGTCAAATTCATAACCTTCGCCAAGTAGTTCTTCACAGGCTTGTAGTTCTGCAAAAAGGGGTGTCTTTGTGTCAATAGTACCTCTGCCAAAAAGTGCGCCATCTTTTTCTACCGCATCAAAGGGATTAGTTTCCCACTTGTCATCGCCGTCAACAACATCATGATGTGACATAAGCATAATATTCTTTTTAGCATTTTTGCCCTTTATAACATAAACAAAGCAACCACTACCGAATGTAAGACGTTCTGCCTTTGCATAAAGATTTGGAAAACTCTCTTCAATAACTTTATAGAATTTATCAAATTCTGATTGGTTTTCAAAATTGTCAGTAAATACAGTTTTACAATCAACCATCTTCTTTAATGTATTAACATATTCTTTACGCATTTCAGAGGATACATTTTTACGATTTTCAATTCCTGTTAAGTTTCGTTTTTTCATAAAAGTCACCTTTAATAAATGTAAAATTAAAAGAGGGTCTGCAAAAGCAAACCCTCTTTTAATGGCACGCCGGAAGGGATTCGAACCCCCGACCTTTTGGTTCGTAGCCAAACACTCTATCCAGCTGAGCTACCGGCGCATATGCGGACTTTTAACCGCCCGAATATAATACCATTAGAAATCTAAAAAGTCAACAGTTTTTTGTAAAATTATTTCACAACCAGAATTTTTGGGATATTATATTTCTTAAACAACTTAATATGCTCATTAGTGATTTTTTCACCGCTTACTGCAATAGGTATAGCAGGGGGGCAAGACACAGTAGGACTTGCACAAACTCTTCCTATAGCATTTTTAATGTCTATTTCTTCACTTTCGCTGAAAATTGCGTTACGGATTGTCATAACTTTTTCAGTAAGTGGAAACTCAATATTTGATATTTCTTTTATTCTTTCAATATAAAGATTTTCAAATGCAGATTTGATTTTCTCAAAATCATTATCACTATTTTGTGGACTGAACATAAATACCACAAAATCATTATCTGCATATTCAAATTCAATATTAGATTTTCTTAAGTACTCTGCAAAATCAAAGTCAAATCCGCGAAAATCAACGGTGATTTTCAAAGGCTCACAAGATACTATTCCAAATCCTTTTGAATTGATTAAAAGACGCAGCTCTGCAACTTTTTCTGCACATTTTTCAATATCTTCACAGATTTTTTCGTCAATGTACTTATTGCATAAATCAAGTGATTGCAAAATAAGATATGACGGACTTGTTGAACCGAAAATACTCATAGCATTGATTGCATTTTGTGAAAATCCGTATTTATCATCTTTTGCAATGTGCAAATACCCACCACCTGTAAGCACAGGTAAAGTTTTGTGTGCAGAATCGCAACACATATCTGCACCAAGACTTATTGGGTGCAAATCTTTCTTATAAAATTTAAGATAACTACCGTGAGCATTGTCAACAAGCAGAGGAATGTTGTGCTTTTTGCAAACCTCTGCAATACTTTCAATGTCGCTCATTTCACCCAGATAGTCAGGGCTTGTAATGTATACTGCAAATGGTTTCGCATCAAGGGATTGCAACTTGTTTTCAACTGTTTTCCCATTCACAATGCAACTGCAAATACTATCAGTATTATGTGGATAAAGCCATTCCACATCAGCGTCTAATTTTGCCAAAGCATATATAAATGACTTGTGTGCGTTTCTTCCTGCAAGTACAAAAGGTCTTGTAGTTTTATCTGCCCTTAAATATGCAAGATAAAGCATTGTATTTATGCTCTGACTTGAGCCACCTGCAGAGTAAACAGTCTTTGCCGTACCAAAAAGGTAAGTGGCATTTTCTTCACTTTTACGGATTATACCTGTTGGTGCATACAACTCATCTGCACCTTTGATTTCCGTAATATCAAATTGTTCACAACCTAAAAAAGACACACCCTTATGACCCGGCATGTGAAGTCGGGCAGCATTACTTTTAATGTAATTCTGCACAAAGTCAAAAATTGGTG
>CALBKQ010000123.1 GCA_937895645.1 uncultured Clostridia bacterium | reverse complement strand
TACCAACTTCCATAACAACGTCAGAATACATCTGAATAAATCTTCTGTAGCAGTCATATGCCCAACGAGCGTTGCCTGACTTAGCAGCCATAACTTCAACAACTTCTTCGTTAAGACCTAAGTTGAGGATTGTGTCCATCATACCAGGCATTGATGCACGAGCACCTGAACGAACTGAAACGAGGAGTGGATTTTCTTTATCACCGAATTTTTTGCCAGTGATTTCTTCCATCTTGTCGATGTACTCCATAATTTCTGCCTGAATGTCATCATTGATTTTTCTGCCATCCTCATAGTACTGTGTACAAGCTTCTGTTGTAACTGTGAAGCCCTGAGGAACTGGGAGACCGAGACTTGTCATCTCTGCAAGGTTAGCGCCTTTACCGCCGAGGAGTTCACGCATTGAAGCGTTACCCTCTTTGAAAAGGTAAACAAACTTTTTGCTCATTTTTATACCTCCAAAAAATTATTAACAAATTTATGGTTGTGCCAATGGCACACTTAACCTTATAAATTGTATCAAAAATGGAAATCTTTTTCAATAGTTTTATGACAATTTTTTAACAGTTTTCAAATTTGTTCGTTTATATACAAAAATAGTATGTTTTATCAATAGACTTTTGGTATTTTTTATGCTATATTTATGATTGGTGATAAAATTGGAACTTTTAAGCTATGAAATACTTAATGCCAGTGGTGAGGCTGACAAAAATTCAATACCAATGTTCAGTTACGATACATACCCATGTTTTCTTGATTTAGCATTCCCTAAAAATATGAGTGTGCATGATGTTATTGTGGTTTTTCCTGATAACACTGATGTTGATTTTACAGTTCTTTCAAGCCTTGATGGTGTTAATTTCTATAAAAAGGGCAAGAGCCCTAAAATTGCAAGATTTATTCGTATTTTCATTAAATATTACAGTGGCGCAAGACCTACAATCAACAACATTGAGGTGCTTGGTGAGGACTGCTCATTCCCTGCTAAAAAAACAGTTTTCCGTGAGCCTGAAATTTTTGATAAAACTTCTTACGCACTGCCCGTGACTGACGATGAAGTTATAGAAGACGTCAAAGGTATTATTGGCAGAACTATAGGTGAAAAATACATAGAACAGTTTGATTTACGTCTTGACAGAAGATTAAAGGAAGATTATTTTTCAGTTGCAAGTTTACGCGGTAAAATTCTGCTTACATCTAATAGTGGTTTAGGACTGGCAAGTGCTTTCAACTGTTATCTTAAAGAGGTGTGCAACTGCCACGTTTCACGATTTGGAAAACAAGTGGATTTACCTCATAATCTGCCACAAGTAAATGGTAAAATTGACCGTAAAACAGAATGCAAATATCGTTATGCATACAACTACTGCACACATTCATATTCAATGGCATTCTGGGGTAAAGACGAATGGCAGAAAGAGATAGATTTTCTGGCTATGAATGGTGTAAACCTTGTACTTGATATTCTTGGCATGGAAGAGGTTTACAGAAGATTTTTAACCAAGCTTGGCTACCGCCACCGTGAAATTAAAAACTTCCTTGTAGGACCTTCGTATTATGCTTGGTTTTATATGAGTAATATCTGTTCGCTTGGGGGACCAATCCACGATGATTTCTTCTATGAAAAATGTGAGTTAGCACGTGAAAATCACAGAAGAATGCAAGTGCTTGGTATGAATGTTGTTTTACAGGCATACACAGGTATTGTGCCTCGTGATATACAGAAAAAAGACCGTGAAGTGCCTGTTATTGAACAAGGCAAATGGAAAGGTATTGAAAGACCTTTGATTGTCAGCCCTGACAGTGTTCATTATGTTAAATACGCAAAGCTTTTCTATGAGTGTCAGAGAGAAGTTTTTGGCGATATTACTCATTTCTTTGCAGGTGATGTTTGCCACGAAGGTGGAAAGCTTAACAAAAAAAGTGCAAAGGAAAGTTTTAGCAATGTAATGGAGAGTATGCTCTCATTTGACAAAAACGCTATGTGGGTTGTGCAGTGTTGGGCTATGAATCCTACTCCCCTTTTCACTAAATCTGTAAAGCAATATCGTGACGAGCATATACTTATGCTTGACCTTAATGCAGAAAAAATAAATCATAATGCTAACAATATGGCACGAATGGCGAAATACGGTAATGTGCTTTTCGGTCTTCTTAATAATTTTGGTGGCAGACACGGACTTTTTGGTGATTTGCCATCACTTCTTAAAGGTATTAAAGAAACATCAACGCGACCTAATTTTAAGGGACTTGCCTTGACAAGCGAAAGCATAAATGTTAACCCTATTGTTACTGATTTATTCTTCTCTTGCGTTTGGGAAGATGTAGAAAACATTGAAGAATGGGTGCATAAATATGCAATCCGTCGTTATGGTAAGGAGAATGAAAATATAGCTAAAGCTATGAAAATACTTCTTAAAACTGCTTACGGTAACGATACAGGTGCTTTAAGTTTTGGTGCTACAGAAACAATGTTCTGTCGTCGCCCCCTTGACCCTGAAACTAAAATGTTTACTGCCCGCGGGGTTGTAAAACTTCCATATTCAAAAGACGAATTTGATGAGGCTGTTAAACTTTTTCTCGCAGACTATGACAAGTTCAAGCACAACGAGTGTTATATTTATGACGCAGTTGATTTGTTAAGACAATCCCTTGCGAACAAACTTTCACACCTTGCTAAAAAATGTGCGTCTGCATATAAATCAAAAGATTATTTCGCATTTATGGATTACAGTAAAAAGATGATGGAACTTTCAGATATGTTTGACCGTGTGCTTCTTAACTGTAAAGATTTCTCATTCAGTTCATATATTGAGCCAGTTTGCGAATACACCGAAAAACTTGACGATTTCACAAAAGAACTTTATATGATTAACGCAAAAGCACTTATTACCACTTGGTATTGCAGACTTCTTGCAGACAAGGGTAATCTTCACGATTACGCTCACAGACAAATGGGTGACCTTGTAAACTCATTCTATAAAATGAGATGGGAAAAGCTTATAGAACAAGTGCAAATTGAGATGGATGGTGGCAAACCACAGGAAATCGACTGGTTTAAGATTGAGTGGGACTGGGTATTAAGTGATACACACTACACCAAAAAAGTTCGTGAAGATAGCTTGAAAGCGCTTAGTAAACAAATATTCAGTTAAAA
>CALBKQ010000122.1 GCA_937895645.1 uncultured Clostridia bacterium | reverse complement strand
TATGCAAAAGGTCATTGATTTTCATAAAATCCCTCTTTCATAAATTTAATATTATGATTATAACACAACACTTTGTTGATTTCAATGATATTTTAACAAAAATGAATAGAAATTCACATAAAAACTCCCCCGTTATAAAAACAGAGGAGTTTGACTTAATTTTACTGTTTTGCGCCGTTATCAAACATTTCAAGAACTTTAACACTTGCTGCGAAACAATCTGCAAGACAATCTTTATTAAGAGCATCTGGTGTATCAAGTCTTGTATGATAGAAATCAGGGAGAGCGTGGTTAAGTGCTGTAATACCGGTTGAACGCATACCTGCCTGTGCAAAAGCTGCAGAATCAGTTGCGCCACCAAGAGGAGGAACTACACCTTTACCACATTTGATACCAAGTTCCTGACATGCTTCATAATAAAGGTCTGAAACATCTTTATCAACTTTAACTGTTGAGTTAAGGTCACGATAGTTAACCTGCATATATTCAGGCTGTGTGATTGTATCATAAGAGTAAACAAATGTTGGAACATCGTTAAATTCATGAGCATGAGCTTCACACCATGCTTTTGCACCACGAAGACCAGCTTCTTCAGAACCAGTAAGAACAACACCGATTTCTGTGTTTTCAAGCTCAATGCCTTCATCTTTAAGTGCTTTAAGGATTGCAATACCGATATAGCAACCTGAAAGGTTGTCATTAGCGCCATCAACAATCTTATTTCTGTTCCACATAAAATAAAGACCAAACCAGAATGGTGCAAAAACAAGACCCCAGAGTCCAAGTTTTGTGCCAAGTTCAGGATTCTCAGCAAATGCGCCAGCTACTTTAGCGATTGCGATACCGATTGTATAGAATGCACCAACGAAGCAAAGACACATATGAATATCAAAACCAAGATATGTAAACATATACTTGAAAGGCCATTCCCAAGCGCCGTCAGGGTGACCATTAAAGATAATTCTACGCTTTACTTCGCCTGTTGGCTTTTTGAAACCTGCAGCATTATGACCAATCTTTTCTTTGAAAAGCTTGTCAACAGTTTTCTTGTAAAGTCCAAACTGTAATACACAAAGTGTAAGACCAACTATAATAAATATGATTGAAAGCACAGGCATAAAGAAATATGAAGCGAGTGCTAAGAAACAACAAGTAATCGTAATGTAAATCCAGCCGAAGAATGAGCCTGGATTTTCTTTGAATTCGTCAACATAAGTTGTATCACAACCTAATTCCTTTAACTGTTCAGCCATATACTCGCAAGCCTGTTGCTCGCCATATGAGCCAGGACCTCTTTTTTCGAACTTTGTGCAGATATGAGTGATTTCATCAATCATAAACTGGGCAGCATCGTTCTTTTTGTCAATAATTTTTCTTAAATCCATAAAAAACTCCCCTTTTTATATTTATTACAAGAATTTTACCATATTGTACTAAAAAATGCAATAAAAAAAGCACTTATTATAAGTGCTTTTTTGGTGCCGGTGACCGGGGTCGAACCGGTACGGTATCGCTACCACTGGATTTTGAGTCCAGCACGTCTGCCAATTCCATCACACCGGCAAATATTCAACTGTAATATTATATGAAATTATTTGATAAATGTCAATAGATAAGGGAACATAAATTTGTATGTTCCCTGAAATTATCCAAATATATATTTATATTTTTCGCTTTTGCGGAATGAGAAATAATCATCACCATTACCGATAATTATATGGTCACTGAGTCTCATGCCTAAGTCATGCATCATCTGTTCAACTGTGATTGTAACATCAACATCAGCTTTTGACGGTGCCATAATCCCTGACGGATGATTATGTACAAGAATTAAACTTCTTGCTTTATTTTCAAAAGCTATTTTAGCAATAAGACCTAAGTCGACAGGTGTACGATTCATATTACCATTACTAATCTCTTTGAAGCACAACAAATTACAAGTTGAATCAAGACACATTAAGTACAGACGCTCTTCAGTACAACCTTTGAAATGCTTTGACGCATATTTTGCAACGAGTTCAGCGCTATTTAATGAAATATCTTTTTCTTTAAGTTTGTCTGTTTCGTATTTTCTGAACAGTTGTGGCATCATTTTAATTAAAATAGCACTACTTTCGCCAATACCATCTACCTGACATAAATCTTCAATTCTTGCATCGAAAACTGCGGATAATGAGCCAAATCTGTCAATCAACGCGTGAGAGACATCGTTTGTGTCACCTCTTGGGATAGCATAAAACAAAAGCATTTCAAGTACATTATGGTCTGCAAAGTTTTCAAGACCTTCTTTAAGAAATCGCTCTCTTACACGACTTCTGTGACCAATGTGAGGATTTTCTTTTTTCTTTTTACTCGGTTTCGGTGCGTCTTTTAATGCAACACTTTCAAAATCATATTTAACCCTATTTTTCTTTTCATACATATCAGGAATTCTTTTTGGCATCCTACTTAAACACCCTTTTAATGTATTTTCTCCAATTGTAATTGAAACATCACCATTGACTGTAATTTTTGGTATAATTCTATGACTACTTTCGTTATCTATATTAATTGTGGTTTCCGTTTCACTAATCTCCTGTGTTATTGCTGTTCTTTCTTTTGCATATTTATATGGATATACACTAAATCGTACAGTTAGTTCTCCTTGTCCAAAATCGTCACTCCAGCTATTTTCATCGTATGAACCGTGATAATAATAATCTAATGTGTAATCATCTTCAATATCTTCATCATGAATATCAAGTGGCAAAAGGTCTGGATCTGGAAAATAACGATAATCCAGTGCATCTTCTTTGCTACGCATTACAGATGTTGTTCCTTCGCCTTGGTTATAACGCATAGTATCCTGTGTGACGGTGCCACCGTTTTCATAGATTTCGATTTGACGGCGGGCCT
>CALBKQ010000121.1 GCA_937895645.1 uncultured Clostridia bacterium | reverse complement strand
TCGCTGATTTAATTCTGCCACCATTAATAAGCCCCATTTTATACATTGTATAAAGGAGTTTTCTGTGAGATGGCTTGAAACCATCAATTTCAGGGATTGCACGGGATACGATAACGCTCATAGCGTATGGCATAAAGTTGGTTTCAAGAGTATGTGTAATATTTTGAGTTACAACCTCACCTGCACCAAGAATGTGGGCATTTAATTGCTCTTCGGTGATTTCGGTTTCAACTACTTTCTTTTTTCGTGCCATTCATATCCCTCCTTTTATGAAATGTCTGCAAGGTCAATATACATATGACCGTTTTCAGCGATAAAGTCTTTTCTGCCTTGTAAGTCATCACCCATAAAGAGTTCAAATCTTTCTTCCATAAGTGACTCTATTGTATCAGGCTCAACTTTAATAAGTCGACGAGTTTTTGGATTCATTGTAGTAAGCCACATCATATCAGCGTCGTTTTCACCAAGACCTTTTGAGCGTTGGATTGTATATTTTGCGTTGCCGATTTGCTCTAACACATCTACTTTTTCTTTTTCTGTGTAGCAGAAGTATGTTTCGTCTTTTGTACGAATTTCATAAAGTGGTGATTCGGCAATAAACACTTTACCCTCTTCAATAATTGTTGGCATAAGACGATGAATCATAGTAAGGATTAGTGTTCTGATATGGAAACCGTCAACGTCCGCGTCGGTACAGATAATAAGTTTATTTCATACAATGGTGATTCGGCAATATACACATAGCCTTCATCTATAAGCGCCGGTGTAAGGCGGTAAATCATTGTGAGAATAAGTGGGCGAATCTGGAAACCGTCAACATCGGCATCGGTACAGATAATAACTTTATTCCATCTTAAATCGTTAATATTGAATGATGAAACATCTTTACTTTTCTTTGAGTTAACCTCAACACCGCAACCAAGCACTTTAATAAGGTCAACGATAATATCACTCTTAAAAATCTTATCGTATTCGCTCTTAAGACAATTAAGAATTTTACCACGAACAGGAATAATTGCCTGGAATGATGAATCACGCGCCTGCTTACAAGCACCAAGAGCAGAGTCACCCTCTACTATAAAGATTTCACGCTCACTAACATCTTTACTACGACAATCAACAAATTTCTCAACACGAGAAGTCATATCGTTACCTGTTTGCAAGGTCTTTTTAATGTTTATACGAGTGCTTTCTGCCTTAATACGAGAACGCATATTGATAAGTACTTGATTTGTAATCTTATCTGCGTCAAGTTTATTCTCAAGGAAGTAAATCTCAAGCTGTTGACGGAAGAAATCTGTCATTGCCTCTTGAATAAACTTGTTTGTAATGGCTTTTTTAGTCTGGTTTTCGTATGAAGTCTGTGTTGAGAATGATGAAACTACCAAGATAAGACAATCTTCAACGTCCTGATATGTGATTTTAGCATCACTCTTAACATATTTGCCATTAGTTTTAAGATAATTATCAATCTGATAAACGAAGGCATTTCTGAATGCTTTTTCAGGTGCGCCACCGTGCTCAAGAAAACTTGAGTTATGATAATACTCTTTCGCCTGAACTTTATTTGAGAAACAAACTGCTGCTGTAAGTTTAACTTTATAATCTTTCATATCAGCACGGTCGCGACCTACACGCTCACTTGACCAGAACTGAACTGTTGACATTTCAGTACCGTTTGCAATTTCTTTTACATAATCAGTAATACCGTTTTCGTAAACATATTCAAATGTTTCAAAACTGCTGCCTGAAATCTGATTTTTAAGTATAAATTTGATACCTTGGTTTACAACTGACTGACGCTTGATTGTTTCCTGATAATATTCAAGAGGAATGTTAATGTCAGTAAAAACTTTTAAGTCAGGTTTCCAACGGATACGAGTACCTGTATCACGCTTATTGTATGGTTCTTTTTGCATTTCGCCTACAATTTCACCTTTTTCAAAGTGAAGATTATATTTGAAACCATCTTTATGGACTTCAGCGTCCATATACTCTGATGAGTACTGAGTTGCACAAAGACCCAAGCCATTAAGACCCAAGGAGTACTCATAGCTTCCATTTGCATCATTTGTATTATATTTGCTACCTGCATAAAGTTCGCAGAAAACGAGCTCCCAGTTGTATCTGTCTTCTTTTTTGTTATAGTCAACGGGAAGTCCACGACCAAAGTCCTGAACTTCGATTGAGCCATCAATAAAACGGGTTACAATGATTTTGTCACCATAACCTTCTCTTGCTTCGTCTATAGAGTTTGAAAGAATTTCAAAAACTGCATGTTCACAACCCTCAATACCATCAGAGCCGAAAATAACAGCAGGGCGTTTACGGACACGGTCAGCGCCCTTAAGTTGTGAAATGCTTTCATTACCATAAGATGCTTTTTTTGCCATAGCTTACATCCTTTTCCAAAAAATAAAAAAATTAAACCACTAAATATTATACACTACATTTAGCGGTTTAGTCAAGTTTTAAGGCGTATTATACCCCAATATATTCAATTTTATTCACATTATTTTTTGTTAGTTTTACGTTCAACCTTAGTTTTGTTACCTTTTTCGTCAACGATATACATATTATCAAGCTGACCTGTAAGACTGCGCTTAAATCCGTCGATATATTCGCGACGAAGCACTGCTTGTTCTGCTTTTTCTTCTTCTGTAAGACCTACAGTTTTCATTTTTTTTGCAAGTTCATTTATTCTATCGATTTTTTTCTGTTCCATAACATTCATTCCTTTGTTTTAATGCTTATATAGTATAGAACATTTTTAATCTTTAGTCAATAAAAAAACGCCCTTGTCTTTCAACAAGGGCGAAATTTCGTTAAATAAGATTATTCGTTAATCTTTGTAACAACACCTGAACCAACTGTTCTACCGCCTTCACGGATAGCGAAACGAAGACCTTCTTCGATAGCGATAGGAGTGATGAGTTCAACGTCCATAACAACGTTGTCACCAGGCATACACATTTCTGTACCTGCTGGAAGAGAAATTGTACCTGTAACGTCTGTTGTTCTGAAATAGAACTGAGGTCTGTAGTTGTTGAAGAAAGGAGTATGACGGC